>DASVDR010000033.1 GCA_036381015.1 Gammaproteobacteria bacterium | reverse complement strand
CGCCCGGCGTCATGAACGTCGACTTCGAGGAGCGCATCGATTTCCGGCGCCTGCACCGCTATCGCTTGGCCCGTACGCGTCAAGCGCTCAAGAACTCCGACCTCGGTGCAGTGCTCACGTTCGACGCGAACAACATTCGCTCCATGACGAGCACGAACATCTGCGAGTGGTCGCGCGACAAGATGTGCCGCTTCGCACTGCTCGCGGGCGACGCCGATCCGCACCTCTGGGACTTCGGCTCCGCCGCCGCTCACCACCGAATTTACGCACCTTGGCTGCCGAAGACGCATTGCCATGCGGGCATGTTGGGTCTGCGCGGCGCCGTGCCGCCTACGTCCGGTCTCATGCGGGATGCCGCCAAGGAAATCAAAGACTTGCTCGTCGCCAACGGCGTGGCCGACCAGCCGCTCGGCGTCGACCTCGTCGAGCCCCCCATGCTCTTCGAGCTGCAGAAGCTCGGCCTCGACGTCCGCGACGCGCAACAAGTGCTGCTCGACGCGCGCGAGATCAAGAGCCAGGACGAGATCATGCTGCTCAACGTCGCGGCCTCGATGGTCGACGCCGTGTATCACATGATCTACGAGGAGCTGAAGCCCGGCGTGCGCGAGAACGACATCGTCGCCCGCGCCACGAAGATGCTGTTCGAGATGGGCTCGGACGACGTCGAGGCCATCAACGCCGTGGCCGGCGAGCGCTGCAGCCCGCATCCGCACAACTTCACGGACCGCATGGTACGCCCCGGCGATCAGGCGTTCTTCGACGTCATCCAGGCCTACATGGGCTACCGCACCTGCTACTACCGCACGATCAACGTCGGCCGGGCGAACGATGCGCAGCGCGACGCCTACAAGCGCGCGCGCGAGTGGATCGACGCGTCGATCAACCTCATCAAGCCGGGTGTCAGCACGGCTCAGGTCGCGTCGGTGTGGCCGAAAGCCCAAGAGCTCGGCTTCTCGAGCGAGATGGAGTGCTTCGGCCTCCAGTTCGGCCACGGCCTCGGCGTCGCGCTGCACGAGCGGCCGATCATCAGCCGCCTCGTATCGCTCGACAATCCGATGGAGATCAAGGAAGGCATGGTGTTCGCGCTCGAGACGTACTGCCCGGCGAAGGACGGCTTCTCCGCGGCGCGCATCGAGGAGGAGGTCGTCGTCACGTCCGACGGCTGCCGTGTGATCACGCTCTTCCCGGCCGAGGAGTTGCCGGTCGCGAATCAGTACTAGGCGGTCGAGAGCCCGCCGGCCGCGCCCGCTTCGCGCGGGCGCTGCGCCGGGCCTTTGACCTCTCGGGCACCCGAGCCGCCGGACGGCTCACGACACTCGAATAACAAGGCAAGCAGCAGTGGATGCATATTCGACGAATACCGCGGCTCCGCTCCGGGAGGCGCGCACGGCGCTCGACCCGGAAACACGCCTGAAGCTCTATCGCACGATGCTCGAATGCCGCGCCCTCGAGAAGCGCGCGTACGACCTCTTCATGCAGAACCTGATCAAGGGCACGAGCCATCTCGGGCTCGGGCAAGAGGCGGTCGCCGCCGGCTTCGGCGTCGCGATGCGCCCCGACGACTACACGTTCTGCACGTACCGCGGCCACAACCACACGCTCGTCCGCGGCGTCTCGATGACGCAGATCCTCGGTGAGCTGATGGGGAACTCGTCCGGCCTGATGCGCGGCAAGGGCGGCTCGATGCACCTGACCAGCATCAAGCACCACATGATGGGGTCGTACGCGATCGTCGGCGCGCATCTCACGATCGCGGCGGGCGCCGCGTGGTCGGCACAGTATCGCGGCACGGAGCAGGTCGCGGTCTGCTTCTTCGGCGACGGCGCCACGAACATCGGCGCGTTCCACGAGGCGCTGAACCTCGCGGTCGTCTGGAAGCTGCCGGTGGTGTTCGTCTGCGAGAACAACCGCTACATGGAGTACACCGCGATCGACCAGGTCACGGCCGTCGAGCACCCGGCGGCGGACCGCGCGAGCGCCTACGGCCTCGAGCCGGTGCTGATCGACGGCAACGACGTCGACGTCGTCTACGAGACCGCGCAGCGCGCGCTCGACCTCGCGCGGCGCGGCGGCGGCCCGAGCCTGATCGAGGCGGAGACGTACCGCCACGGCGGCCACTCGCGCGCCGATCCCGGCAAGTACCGGCCGGACGACGAGGTCAAGGAGTGGCTTTCGAAGGACCCGATCCCGCGCTACCGCAAGCGCCTCACGGATCTCGGCATCCCCGAGGACGCGCTCGCGAAGATCGAGGCCGAGACGCAGGCCGCGATCGACAAGGCCACCGAGGAGGCGAAGAACGCGCCGCCGCCGGACGAAAGCATCGCTTACAAGGACGTTTGGGCCGACGGAGGCAGCGCATGGCGGAACTGACCTATCGCGAGGCGGTCGCGGCCGGCATCGCGCAGGAGATGCGCCGCGACGCCAACGTCGTGTTCCTCGGCGAGGACGTGGCCGCCGCGGGCGGCGTGTTCAAGGCGACCGTCGGGCTGCTCGACGAGTTCGGTCCGCAGCGCGTCCGCGACACGCCGATCTCCGAGCAGGCGATTCTCGGTGCCGCGATGGGCGCGGCGATGACGGGCCTGCGGCCGATCGCCGAGATCATGTTCTCGGACTTCTTCGCGGTCTGCTGGGACATCGTCGCGAACGAGATCGCGAAGACCCGCTACATGACGGACGGTCAGGTCACGCTCCCGCTCGTAATCCGCTCCGGCAACGGCGGCGGCTCGCGCTTCGGCGCGCAGCACTCGCAGAGCGTCGAGAACTGGGCGATGGCCGTGCCGGGCCTCAAGGTCGTCGCGCCGTCGAGCCCGGCCGACGTCAAGGGGCTGCTCGCGGCCTCCGTGCGCGACGAGGACCCCGTGCTCTTCTTCGAGCAGAAGTCGCTGTACGCGACGAAGGGCGAGGTCCCGGACGGCGAGCACGTCGTTCCGCTCGGCAAGGCGAACGTGCTGCGCCAGGGCGACGACGTCACGATCTGCGCGCTCGCGCTGATGGTGCCGCGCGCGATGCAGGCGGCCAAGATCCTCGAGGAGCAGCACGGCATCTCGGCCACGGTCGTCGACGTACGCTCGCTCGTGCCGCTCGACACGCAGACGATCCTGGCCGAGGTCGCGAAGACCGGCCGCCTCGTCACCGTCGAGGAGAACCCGCGGCTCTGCGGCTGGGGCGCGGAGATCGCGTCCATCGTCGCCGAGGAGCTCTTTTGGGATCTCGACGGCCCGATCGTGCGCGTCACCACGCCGCACGTCCCGCTCGCGGCCGCGAACAACCTCGAGGACGCGCAACTGCCGAGCGCAGACAAGATCGTCGCGAGCGTCAGGGAGCTCGTCGACTGACGCGCAGCGGCGCCGCGATCGGGCGTCCGGCGCCGGGGGGAATTCGGGGCCTTTGCTTCACGGATAGGACGGATGGACGTATTGATGCCGCAGCTCGGTGAGACCGTCACCGAGGGGACGGTCGCCGCGTGGCACAAGCAAGTCGGCGACCGGGTCGAAGCCGACGAGATCATCCTCGACGTCGAGACGGACAAGGTCTCGATGGAGATTCCGTCGCCGGGCTCGGGCACGCTCGCGAAGATTCTCGTCGAGGCCGGCGAGACGGTCGCCGTCGGCACGGTGCTCGCGGTCGTGCAAGTGGAAGGCGAAGCGGCTGTGGAGCCGGAATCGACGCCCGCCCGCGCCGCGTCGCCGGCCGTCGCCGCTCAGGGCGCGAACGGCAGCAACGGGGCGGCGGTCGTCGAAGCCGGTGCGCCGCAAGCTGCCGCGCGGCGCGTAGCGGGGCGCCGGGCCGGTGAGCGGCTTTCGCCCGCCGTGCGCCGGCTCGCGGCCGAGCACGGTCTCGAGCTCGGGCGGATCGAAGGCACCGGCCGCGACGGGCGGATCACGCGCCGCGACGTGATCCGCTATCTCCAGAATCCCCCGGCCGCAGAGCGCGGGCCGTCGCCCGGGGCGCGCCCGCAAACGGGAACGCCCGGCGCCGCGCCGCGCCCGGCCGCGGAGCCTGCCGCCCTTCGCGACACCGGCCGTGCCCGGGCGCCGGTCTCGCTTCAGGGCGGCGTCGTGCCGTTCAATCGCATCCGCAAGCTCACGGCCGAGCACATGGTGCGCTCGAAGGCCACGAGCCCGCACGTGCTGCAGGCCGTCGAGGTCGACTTCGCGAACGTCGATCGCGTTCGGAAGGCGGTGCGCGAGGCGTGGCGCGGCAGACACGGTTATTCGCTGACGTACCTGCCGTTCATCGCGAGCGCGGTCTGCGAGGCGCTGCGCGAGTTCCCGCACCTGAACGCGAGCGTCGACGGCGACTCGCTCGTGCTGCACGAGCAGGTCAATCTCGCGATCGCCGTGGACCTGGGCCCCGAAGGGCTCGTCGCTCCCGTGATCCACTCGGCCGAGACCCGGTCGGTCGCGCAGCTTGCGGAGGCGATTCAGGACGTCGCGTCCCGCGCACGGCAGGGCCGGCTCAAGCCCGACGACCTCTCCGGCGGCACCTACACGCTTTCGAACTCCGGCACGTTCGGCACGCTGATCACCGCGCCGATCATCAACCAGCCGCAGGTCGCGATCCTCTCCACCGACGGCGTGCGCAAGAAGCCTGTGGTGATCGAGCAACCGGAAGGCGACGCGATCGCGATTCGTCCCGTCGGCATCCTCGCGCAATCGTTCGATCACCGCGCCGTCGACGGCGCATACTCCGCCGCGTTCCTCGATCGGGTCCGGAAGATCCTCGAACGGAGCGAGTGGTCGGTGGAGATCTAGGCTGCGGCGTCGCAGCACTCGCTTTTACAGATGCAGCATTCGCCGCACGATCCCGTCGTTGCGGAATCCGTGATACAGCGCACCGCTGACGTGCACGGCGATGACCGCGAGCAGCGCCCAGCACGTCCAAAGGTGGATGTCCGAGTAGAGGATGTTGAGCTCCTCGTTCTCGTAGCCCCAATGCGGCAGGTCGACGGACCACCACAAGGTCGTCGCCCATCCGCTGTAGGACGACGACAGGTAGCCGCTGACGCAGGCGGCCAGGATCAGCACGTAGAGCGCGACGTGATCGACCGCGGCGAGCGTGCGCATCCAGGGGCGCATCTCGGCAGAGCGCGTCGCCCTCGTCCGGTGCTTGAGCCGCACATACAGCAGCACGCCGAGCAGCACGACGATGGTCAGGCCGAGATTCTTGTGGAGCTGGAACGGAAACTCGCGGAACGTGAAGTCGTCCGACGGCAGCGGCAATGCGAGCATCCACCAGCTCGACGCGAAAAGAAAAATCGTCGCGACCGCGATCAGCCAATGAACGACGACGGCCGTCCGGGTGTAGGGCTCGACGTCATCATGAGTCAGCTCGCCGTCGGACGCGTCGTCCGTCGCGGTTGCTTCCCAGTTTCGAGCATCATCCATGGCGAATCACCCCCGCGCGACCGGCAGCAACGCCGATCGTCATCATCAGATGAATGAAGAACCACAGCAGGAACCCCCACAAGTAGGCGTCACGCAAGATCGGACCCGCGTTGACGGCGGCCACGAATCCCGCGGCGTCCACGAGTGCGAGCGCCCCGAACGTATAGACCGCCGCGCCGGGAGCCCAAGCGCGGCCTTCCAGCAGCGACGCACCGACGCCGATCGACAGGAGCGCCAGAATCGTCGCCGTAGCTGCCAACAGCGTCTGCACACCGGGGAACCAAGGAGGCGCCGAGACGATGTGATTGCGCACGTTGGCGACGAGTTGCTCGCACTCGGCCGCCGACAACCCTTCCTCGATCAGCTCGTCGGTCGGGCATTCGGCGTCGGGTAGCTGACCGCTCACCGGAGTCGCATTCGCGATCACCACCTGCTTCATCCACTCGGTGCCGCGCTCGGCCGTCAGCAAGACGCCGAGGACGACGGCGACGGTCCCTACCCAGCTCGCCCAGGCTGGAACGGCCTCTCCCCTCATGGTCCTCCTTCCGCGCCGCGGCACTCGCAGCACGGGGCAGCATCGCGCTCGAGCCAGTCTCGCACATCCGCAGCGCCCAGCGTCAACCCGCCGGCGCGGGCGGGATTCAGGCACCGCCCGTACTCTGAGCCGTGGTCACCAGCGAGCGCGGGAAAGAGAAGCCGGCCCGGCCGGCTGCAACCGCCGGGCCGCGCAAAACCCGTGTGCTCGACACGTGTTCTGCACGGGCGTACGCTGTCGGTGCTCTACACGGAGGAGCTATGCGCGGTTTCGCCGGAAAAGCGAAGGGGCCGAAGCGAACGGTGAGCCTTACGATCGACGCGGAGCTGTACCGGCAGGCCAAGGAGCTGAACGTGAACACATCGAAAGTCGCGGAGGAAGCGCTCGCGAACGAGGTCGCGCGGCGCCGAGCCGAAGCGCTCGCCGCCGAAATTCGCCTCGACTTGGCCGCCGTCAACGATTACGTCGAGAAGCACGGCTCGTTCGCCGATCTCGCCCGGGAGCATTTCGCCTCGGACGATGAAGCAGTTTGAGGTCTTCGCGAACCCAATCACCCGGGCGCGCCGCACTTACCCGTATGTCGTCGTGCTGCAATCGGAGGTCGCGCACATCGGCCGCGACCGCGCGGTCGCCCCGACCGTCCCTCGCGCTGCGTTGCCCGCCATCCCGGGGCGCCTCACGCCTTTCGTCAGGATCAAGGGAAAGGACTTCGTGTTGCTCGTCACGTCCTTGACGACCTTACCGGCCACGAGCCTCGGCACACCGGTGGCGTCGTTGGCCGATCGGCGCGAAGACATTTTCGCCGCGATCGATTATCTGTTCTTCGGCGTCTGATTCGGCCGAGCGCGACGCACGCCGCGCACAGCGCGAGCTCACCACACCGCGCAGCTCGCAGTCAGCCGCCGCAAGCGCCACCCGGCAGCGCGCTCGCTCAGGTCTCTGACGGGTAGAGGCAGAGCTCCCTGGCCGGGCTCGGCGTACCGGTCACGTACTCGTGGACCGATCGCAGCCCGTCCTCGAGCCCTCGGTAGTGGACACGCGCGAGGCTCTCCTCGAACGAGAACCACCCGTGCTGCGCATGCTCGGAGGGGTCGAGACGGACTTCGCCAGCGTTGCGCCTTCTCCTCGGACGTGTAGAGCAGCGGGAACTCGACAGCTGCGCCCCGCGCAGTTCTCGCTTCGCTCAGGCCCAGATTTCCTCGTCCGTCGGCACCTTCTTGCCGCTGATGACCTTGCCGATCCGCGAGACGTTCATCAGGTGCTTGTAGTCGAGGTTCTCGGAGATCGAGTTCCCGCCCCACGAGCCGCAGCCGAGCGTCGTCGTCGGCGCGAAGCCGTTCGTGAGCGAACCGCCCGCCGTCAGCGAGCTCGCCTGGTTCACGACGAGACGGCTGACCGGCAGCGCGACGCCCGCGCTGCGGATGTGCTCCTCGTTGTTCGAGTGAACGGCCGCGGAGTGCCCCGCGCCCTCGACGAGCAGGTTGGCCTTGGCCTTCTCGACCGCCTCGGTGAACTCCTTGTACGGCAAGATCGCAATCACGGGGCAGAGCTTCTCGCGGGCGAGCACGTCCGCTTCGCCGGCGCCGCGCGCGGGGACCAGAATCAGCCGGGCCGACTCGGGAACGTCGACGCCCGCCATGCGGCCGACCTCACGAGCCGGCTTGCCGACCACGTCCTTGTTCAGCTGTCCGCCCGGAAACACGACGTCGCGAATCTTCTGGATCTGCGCCTCGTCGTTCGTGAACCATACCTTGCCGGTGGCCGCGAACGCCTCGAGCGTCTCCTGGTAGCGCTCCTCCGGAGCGAGCACGAACTGCTCGTGCGAGCAGATGATGCCGTTGTCGAAGGCCGCGCCCGCGACGATCTTCTCGACGGCTTCCTTCAGATCGACGTCGCGGTCGATGATCACCGGCACGTTGCCCGCGCCGACACCGAACGACGGCTTGCCGGACGAGTAAGCGGATTTCACCATCGCGGCGCCGCCCGTGGCGACGACGACGTCGACCGAGCGCATCAGCTCCTGCGTCTTCTCCACGGAGCCGTTCTCGACCATTTGGATCAGATCGTCGGGGCCGCCGTGCGCCTTGACGATGCGCATGAACTCGTTCGTCAGATGCCGCGTGCACTTCTGGGCCTTCGGGTGCGGCGCGAAAATCACCGCGTTGCCGGTCTTGATCGCGAACATGCAGTTGCACATCGGCGTGACGATCGGATTCGTGACCGGCGTGACGGACGCGACGACGCCCATCGGCTTGGCCACGAGCACGAGGTTGTTCTCCGGCTCCTCGCCGATGACGCCGCGCGATTTCTTGCCCTTGAGACTGTTCCAGATGATCCTTGCCTTGCCTTTGTTCTTCAGAACCTTGTCGCTGTAGTCGCCGATGCCCGTCTCGTCGACCGCCATGCGCGCGAGCATTTCGGCGTTGTCGTAGACGTACTTGCCGATGTCGCGAACGATCGCGTCCACCTGCTCCTGAGAGAACGCCTCGAAAGCCGCCTGCGCGGCACGTGCTTTCTCGACGAGATTCTGGATTTCCGTATCGGGCGCGGCTGCGCGTTCGGGCATGCTCATGGGCTGTCCCTCGATAACCGTTTCGAAGCACCCATTATAGACAGGCCGGCCGCCGTTTCGGCTCCCGCGAATCGCCGCAGCCGGAGTCCGGCCGACAGGGCCCGCGCCCCGGACGCGGGACCGAGGAAGCGCAGCAGAAGAGAACTCCGCAGATTGCGAAGCTATCTTCCCGACGACGAATGCATATACTGGCAGCGGCGCTTCCGAGGGGGGTTCCATGCCGCGCTCTGCCATCCTGTTCGTGCTCGTCGGCGCCGTGCTCGCCGGCTGCGAAAGCGGCTCGTCCACGGGCCCGGAGGCGGTCGAATTCACGCCCGCGCCGCCGCCATCCGGCGAAGGCTTCGTGGCCGTCTACGCCCCGCCGATCGACGTCGGCCCCTACCCGAGCGACCTCTACAATCCCACGGGCCAGAAGCTCGAGGTGCCCGAGCGCATCACGAGCCCGCTCGCCGAGGCGCTGAATACGCTCGACGGCTTCTCGACGACGGCTCCGATCACCGTGCCGTTCAACGGACCGGTGGATCCGGAGACCCTGGTACCGTTCGATCCCGCGAACCCGCAGTCGGGCGGCACCGTGTTCGTTTTGAACGCAACCGCCGGTACGCCGCTCGTCCCCGGCCTCGACTACGACGTGCGCGTCTCGACGGCGGCCGGGACCGGCGGCGGCCTCGTCGAGATCGTGCCGCTCGTGCCGCTCGAGCCCCGCACGCAGTACGCGTTCATCCTGACCGACGGCATCGAGAACACGTTCGGCGAGCCGGCCTCCGCGGACACCGTGTTCGGCGCGGTCCGCGACGCGCACCTCGCCGGCCTCGGGAGCGTGCCGGGCACCCCGGAGCTCGATCCGCTCTTTCCGGCCATCACGCCGCTGATCGACGCCGGCGTCGGGCTCCTCGGCATCCCGGGGGAATCGATCGTCGTCGCGTGGAGCATGCGCACGCAGTCGGTCGGCGACGTGCTCGAGGCCGTGAGCCAGTCGGCGACGGCACGGCCGGCCGTGCTCGAGCCGCTCGGGATCAGCACCGGCGAGCTCGGGCTGGGGCTGCCCGGCATCGCCGACGTGTATGCGGGCACGATCGCCGTGCCGTACTTCGGGGATCCGGCCAATCCGCTCGCGAGCTTCTGGGTGAACGCCGATCTGATGCCGCCGAACGCGGCGAACCCCGTCCCCGTCGCGCGCGTCCCGGAGCTTCCGATCCCGCTGCTCGCGACGCTCCCGAACGCTCAAAGCGGCCACCCGGAACCGGCGGAAGGCTGGCCGGTCGTCATCTACGTGCACGGCATCACGTCCAACCGCACGACGATGTTCGCGATCGCGGACAGCTTCGCCGCGCAGGGCTTCGCGGTCGTCGCGATCGATCTGCCGCTGCACGGCGTCAGGGACACCGAAAGCCCGTTCTATCAGGGCCCGGGCACGCCTTTCGGCGACAACGAGCGGCATTTCAATCTCGACAACGTCGGCGACACGGGCGTGTTCGTGCCGGACGGCGAGATCGACAACGGCTGGCAGATTCTGAACCTGCAGAACCCCCTGAACGCACGCGACAACCTCCGTCAGGCCGTCTCCGACCTGATCCAGCTCGCCCGCACGATTCCGACCCTCGATTTCGACGGCGATCAGGCTCCCGACCTCGACGCCTCGCGCATCCATTTCGTCGGCGCGTCGCTCGGCAGCATCATCGGCAGCGTGTTTCTCGGCGTCGACACCGACGTCCGCACGGCCACGCTCTCGAGCCCGGCGGGGCCGTGGACCGCGATCCTGACCGACCCCGAGGCGGTGGTCTTCGGCGATCCGATCCGGGACGCGCTGGCCGCGCAAGGCCTGCCGCCGGGCACGGCGAATTTCGACAACTTCGTGCGCGATCTGCAGGCGATCATCGACCCGGTCGATCCCGTGAACTACGCCGTGAGCACGCGCGCGTTCCACCCGCTCCACGTGATCGAGGTGCGGGGCGACACCACGGTCCCGAACGCGCCGACCGATTACCTCGCCTCGCTCTGGGGGCTGCCGACCGTGAGCACGGACGCCATCGTGCCGGCGCCCGGCACGGTGAGCGGCATCGTGCGCTTCACGGCCGGCGGGCACGGGTCGTTGCTCGATCCGTCGATCGACCGGGCCGTGACGACGGAGATGCAGACTCAAGCCGTGACGTACGCCGCCTCGAACGGCAGCGTGATCCCGATCAACGATACGAGCCTCGTGGAGTGAACATGACGCTATGCCGCGAACGCCGCTCGTCTTGCTGACGCCGCTCGGCGCCGCGCTCGCGGCGCCGGATGCCGCCGCGCAGCAGCAGCAGGCCGGGCCGATCGAGGAAGTCGTCGTCACGGGCACGTATATCCGCCGCCAGTCGCAGTTCGACTCGCCCTCGCCGCTCGTGACCGTCACCAGCGAGGACCTCCGCGCGCTCGGGGTCAACGAGATCGGCGACATGATCGTGGATCTCACGATCAATACCGGCTCGCAGAACAATGCCGACGCGTTCACCCAGAACCTGACGACCGGCACGAGCAACGTGAATCTGCGCGGTCTCGGCGTGAGCTCGACCCTCGTGCTGATCAACGGGCGGAGGCAGACGCAAAGCGCGGTGACGACCGACCGCGGCGAGAACTTCGTCGACACGTCGTCGCTGCCGCCGATGATCGCGTTCGACCGCGTGGAGGTGCTGAAGGACGGCGCCACGGCGCTCTACGGGTCGGACGCCGTCGCCGGCGTCGTCAACTTCATCACGCGCGATACGTTCGAAGGCTTCGATCTCGAGCTCGCGCTGCAAACCGTCGACGCGCATCCGCAGGACGATACGCAGCTCAGCGGCGTCTACGGCGTCGGCAACGACCGCACGCATCTTCTCGCCGCCTTCTCGTACCTCGACCGAGAGCCGCTCACGACGAACGACCGCCGGCTCTCGACCCCGGCCGACGATCTGAGCCAGGCGGGCAACCCCGGCTCGTTCCTGATCCCGTCGCTGCCCGGGAACCCGGCCTACCAATCCGTCTGGACCGCCGCGTTCGACAGCAACCTGAACGGCGTCGCCGATTTCGTCGAGCCGCAGCTCGGGTTGGACCCGGTGCCCGACGCGCGGCCGCCGGTGTTCGCCGACCAGGATTGCACGACGATCGCCGCGCAGGACCCGAAGGTCGTGCCGGGCATCGTGCAGTCCGTGCCGAGCCCTGCCGGCCCGATCCCGATCGGACTGTGCCAGTTCGACTTCGGCAGCTTCTGGTCGATCGTGCCCGAGGAGCAGCGCGCGAGCGCGTACGTCGAAGTGGATCACTTCTTCAACGACCGGATCGAGGGCCAGGTCGAGCTCCACTTCGCCGACAACGAGGCGAAGCGCAACAACTCGCCGTCGTTCCCGTTCGCGGCGTTCCCGACGGTGGCGGCCACTCACCCGGACAACCCCTATGGGACCGACGTGCTCTTCATCGGCCGCGTGATCGGCGCCGGCGGCACCGCGATCGAGAGCATCCACGAGTCGGACACGTGGCGGCTCGCCGCGTCGCTGACGGGCACCCTCGACGACCTGATCTGGGAGGCGAGCGTCCAGTACAGCGAGAACGACTTTTTCGGGAGCGCGCCCGACGTCCTCGTCGACCGCTTCGACGCGGCGATCAACGGCTTCGGCGGACCCGAGTGCGATCCGGAGACCGGCACGCCCGGCGTGGACCCGTGCCTGTACTTCAACCCGTTCGGCACGGCGCTCACCGGCACGGGCACGATCAACCCGCCCGAGCTCTTCGACGACATGATCGACTTTTTCAGCTTCGATGCGCAGAGCGAGCTCGCGACGGTCGAAGGCTTCGTCTCGAAGCCGCTCGGCGAGCTCGCGGGCGGCACCGCGGGCCTCGCCGTCGGCGCGCAATATCGCGGCGAGGAGCTGACGTACGACTACGACGAGAACGCCAACCGCGACAACTTCCTGTTCGTCACGGGCAATCCGGACTTCGGCGGGGATCGCAACGTTCAGGCGGCTTTCGTCGAGCTCGCGCTGCCCCTCACCGAAGCGCTGAACATGCAGCTCGCCGCCCGCTACGAGGACTACGGTCCCGTCGACTCCACCGACCCGAAGGTCACGGTGCTGTGGCGGCCCACGCCGTCCCTCTCGCTGCGCGGCTCGGTCGGCACGGCGTTCCGTGCGCCTTCGCTGTACCAGTCGTTCGGCACGCAGACGACCCTTGCGGAGCTCATCGATCCGAACGTCGGCACGCCGCAGTTCTTCCCCGTGCGCACGCAGCCCGACCCGCAGGGCGATCCGCTCGAGCCGGAGGAAGCCGACGTCGCGAACATCGGCGTGAGCTGGTCGATCACGGACTCGCTGCAGCTCGGCGTCGACTACTGGTCGTTCGACTACTCGAACGTGATCATCCAGCAGAACGCGCAGGCCATTCTGAACGCCGCGGCGCAAAACGATCCGCAGGCGCGGAGCCAGGTGATCCGCGACCCCGTGAGCGGATTGCTGCTGCGCGTCGACTCGTTCTACGACAACGCGTCGTCGCTCGAGACCGACGGGTTCGATCTCTCGATCGTGCAGACGCTCGACGCGGCGCGCGGGTCGTTCCGTTTCGGCGGAGAGGCGACCTACATCGCGAGCTATGACCTCGTGGACCCGCAAGCCGGCGCCGTCGACGGCGCGGGGCGGCGGAATTTCGCGAACTTCGCGACGTCGGCGCCGGAGTGGCGGGTCAACACGTTCATGGGATGGCAGCGCGAGAATCACGGCATCAACGTGTTCGTGCGCTACATCGACTCCTACGTCGACGATCAGGTGGCCCTCGGCGAGGGCCCGGAAGCGTTCACGCCGATCGACAGCCAGACCACGGTCGATGCGCAGTACTCGTTTCGCTTCGACCGCGACTTCGGCCCGCTCCTCACGTTCGGCGCGATCAACCTTTTCGACGAGGATCCGCCGCACGTCGCGACGAACGGCGGGTACGACTCGAAGGTGCACGACCCGCGCGGCCGGCTGCTCTACGCGAAGGTCACGTTCGAGCTCTAGCGCCGGCGCCGCCCCAAAGGAGAACCGGCACATGGACAAGCAAGCCGCTTCCGGCGCCGTCCGCTCGCACAAGATCGGCTGGATCGGCGCAGGCGGCCGCATGGGCTTCGTGATGGCCGAGCGGCTGCTCGAGGCAGGGTGCGACGTTGCCGTCTACAACCGCACCCGGAGCAAGGTCGAGCCGCTCGCCGAGCGCGGCGCCGAGCTCGCGGAATCGCCGCGCGATCTCGGCGATCGCGACATCGTCTTCACGACCGTGTCGGCGTCGAACGATCTCGTCGACGTCACGATCGGCGCGGACGGCGTGCTCCGCGGCGCACGGCGCCCGAAGCTCCTGATCGACTGCTCGAGCGTCTCGGAAGAGGCTTCCGCCGAGGTGCGCGCGGAAGCCGCCCGGCACGGGACTGCGATGCTCGCCGCGCCGGTCAGCGGCAACGCGAAGGTCGTTCGCGCCGGCAAGCTGACGATCGTCGCCTCCGGTCCTCGAGCCGCGTTCGAGACCGCCGAGCCCTATCTCGCGATGCTCGGCCGCGGGGCCGTCTACGTCGGCGAAGGCGAGCTCGCGCGGATGGTGAAGATTTGCCACAACCTGCTGCTCGGCGCCGTCGCGCAGTCCCTCGCTGAGATCACCGTGCTCGCCGAGAAAGGCGGCGTCTCGCGCCACGACTTCCTGCGCTTCATCAACGACAGCGTGATGGGCTCGATGTTCACGCGCTACAAGACGCCGGCGCTCGTGAACCTCGACATGAAGCCGACGTTCACGCCGGTGCTGCTGCGGAAGGACTTGGACTTGGGGTTGGAAGCCGGCCGCCGGCTCGGCGTGCCGCTGCCGGTGACCGAGGTCACGCGCGACATCGTGAATCGCGCGGTCGAGGCGGGCCGCGTCGACTGCGATTTCGCGATCCTGCTCGTCGAGCAGGCGAAGGCCTCGGGGCTCGTGCTCGAGCCGGAGAACGTTCAGGTCGACGACGGCCTGGCCGAGGCCACGTAGCCGACGATCCGGGCCTGGCGAGTCCACGCCGATCCGGGCGGCGCGAGCGGCGCCGGCCCGCTCGGCGCACGCCATGGCACGCCGGCGGGAAGAGCCCGCCCCTCGCTAGCCCACGCTTCCCTGGAAGGCTCGTCGGCGAAGCACGCCCGCGGCGGAAGCACCCGCGCTAGCTATACATGGCAGAGCTATGTATAATGCCGCTATGCATACGATCCGCCGCCTCGACCGCTCCAAGACACCGCCGCTGCGATGAGCATCAACAAGGACCTCGTCGCGGCGTCGTCCACGCCCCTCGTGCTCGCCATCCTGGCCGAAGGGGACAGCTACGGGTATGCCATTCTGAAGCGGGTTCGCGAGCTGTCCGGGGGCGCGCTCGAGTGGACCGACGGCATGCTCTACCCCGTTCTGCATCGATTGGAGCGCTCCGGCCTCGTCCAATCGCGGTGGCAGAAGGCGGAGTCCGGCAGGCGCCGGAAGTATTACCGGCTGACGGCAGCCGGGCGGGAGCAGCTCGCCGACGAGCGCCGCCAATGGCGGACCGTCGACAGGACGCTCCGAAACATCTGGTCGGCGCTGGCCGATTCCGTCGACAGCGATGGAAGCGCCGACCCCGTGCCCCAGCGGAGTTGAGTCATGGACGGAAAGCGCCCGGGCGAGCCCGCGGTGGAGTGCGTCGAGAAGCAGATCGATTCGTGGCGGGCTCACCTCCGCAAGAGCCGGGCGATTTCCGGCTCGGACGCGGAGGAGCTCGAAGATCACCTGCGCGAGCAGATCGCCGCGCTCGGTGCCGGCGGGCTCGCCGACGACGAGGCCTTCTTGGTGGCCGTCAAGCGCCTCGGGGCCATCGACGCCCTGACACGAGAGTTCGCCCGTGAGCATTCGGACCGGCTCTGGAAGCAGCTCGTTCTCGCCGGCGACGGATGGGCCGGCGCGGCGGATATGCCCGCCATCGACGCGTCGCGAAAGCTGTGGGTCGCCCTCGCACTGGCCGTCGCGGCAGGCATCGCGATCAAAGTTCCGGCCCTCTTCGGGATCGGCTTCGTCGACCGCGCCCCGTTCTACGCGCTCAACCTCGGCTTCTTCACCCTTCCCTTCATGGTCGCGTACTTCGCGTGGGAGCGGCCGCTTCCGCGATCGACCCGGTGGTGGCTGGCCGCCGTCTTCGTGTTGGCGGCGATCGTCGTGAACGCCTTCCCCTTCTCCCCTTCGCCGGGCGCCGACACCGAGTTCCTGACGATTCTGCACCTGCCGATCGCCCTGTGGCTCGCCGTGGGCGTGGCCTACGTCGGCGGACGGTGGCCGGGGAGCGATCGGCGGATGGATTTCGTCCGCTTCACCGGCGAGCTTTTCATCTACTACGTTTTGATCGCGCTCGGCGGCGGCGTGTTGATCGGCCTGACCTTCGGCCTCTTCCAAGCCATCGGTATCGATGTGCAGCGGCAGGTGCAAGGGTGGATCCTGCCTTGCGGCGTTGCGGGCGCCGCCGTGGTCGCCATGTGGCTCGTGGAGGCGAAGCAGAGCGTCATCGAGAACATGGCGCCCGTCCTGACTCGGATCTTCGCCCCGCTCTTCGCCCTCGTGCTCCTCGCATTCGTCGCGACGATGGTGTGGACCGGACGCGGCATCGACGTCGAGCGGGAGGTGCTCATCGCCTTCGACCTCCTGCTCGTCGTGGTCTTCGGCTTGCTGCTCTACTCGGTCTCGGCCCGCGATCCGTCGGCGCCTCCGAGCCTCCTCGACTGGATTCAGCTGACGCTGGTCGGGAGCGCGCTCGTGGTGGACGTGGTGGCGCTTTGGGCGATCGGGAGCCGGATCTCGGACTTCGGGTTCACGCCCAACCGGGTCGCGGCTCTCGGAGAGAACCTCGTCCTCCTCGTCAATCTGGCCGGCTCCTTGATCCTGTATGCCCGGTTCGTCCGGGGCGGCGTCGCCTTCGCGCGCCTGTGCGCCTGGCAGACGTTCTATCTCTACGTCCTCGCCGCCTGGGCGGCGGTGGTCGCGTTTCTTTTCCCGCCGCTGTTCGGATTCGCGTGAGCGCCGAAAGAGGCGGAGCCGGCTCCGATCGAGCGTGCCCGAATCAGCTCATTAGAAGGCCCCGCCGACGGCCCGGGTCGTCGTGAAGGGGTCTTTGCGCGGTTCCGCGTTCTGACGAGTTCGTCGCAGATACTCTTTTCCCGCTTCGGACGTCAGCTCGCTGAAAGCTTCCCATTCCTCCTTCGTCGTGCAGATCCCCTTGGGTATCCGCGAGCCGGTCACCTTCACTTGCCGGCACTCTTGCCGCTGCGATTCGGGCGTTCGATCGACAGCATCAACGACGGCCGTCACGGGTATCGCCTCGTCGGCGGCTTCGTCGGTGCTCGCTTCTTCGGACGCGCCGTCCAGGCCATGGGCTTGCCGGGCGACCGAAGTCGCCGGCGCCGCCTCGGCCTCGTCGTCAGCGGCCGCCGGAAGCGCCGTGGCGAGTACCGTCAGGCCGATTGCAAGAGCGATGCCCGGCAAGACACTCGCCGCCGGCGGTGGCGCGGCCCGTCGTGCTCGGTGCTTGGCCGATACAGCCATTTCGAAGGCCCTCCTGCTTGGCAATCTTTTCTTTTATGGGATCTCCGCGAGTATACGATGAAACCGACGCCCGATTCAGTACACTCAGACCGCCTTTTGGGTCGGGGTGAGCGGCTTGCCCCAAAGCACGGCCGGCGGAGTCTCGCAGACCACTTCGACCCCTGTGGCGCTTACGCGATCGATCGTCGTTTCCCGGCCGCGTCGGCTCAGGCTGATGTCGAGCCGGCCGTTGGCTACTTCGATACCGGCCACGGTCATGTGAGACAACCACGGCGGCAGCCGCGGTTGAACGTAGCACCGGCCCTGCGGCGCATCGGGCACGAGGCCCAAGACGAGCTGGACGATCATGATCGGGACGGCCGCAGACCAGGCCTGAGGAATATTCGCTTCCTGGTATGGGACAGGCACGCCGTGCGAGCGCGGGAAACCGCCGAAAAGCTCGGGTAGCCTCGAAGATTCGAAGCGGCCCGCGGCCTCCAGGATCGCCTGCATCAACCTGAACGCCGCGTCATGCTCGCCGTATCGCCATAGGCCCGCCGCCGCGAGCAGCGTGTCGAACGGCCAGACCGACCCTCGCTGATACGAGAGCGGGTTGTAGGCCGGATTGTGCGACGACAGGGTGCGCAATCCCCACCCGCTGAACATATCGTCGGCCAGCAGGCGCCGTGCCACCGCAGACGCGCGGTCGGGTCGTGGCAGCCCGCACGACAGCAGGTGGCCGGCATTCGACGCGATCGCGTCGACACGCCGCTTGTCCTTATCGAGCGCGAGCGCATAAAACCGAGCTTCCTCGAGCCAGTAGCGCTCTTCGACGAGGCGGCGAAGCGCGTGCGCTTTCCGAAGCTCTGCCTGCGCCTCTTGCGGTTGCCGCACGACGGCGAGCAAGTCCGCCATGGCGAGCCGAGCAGCGTAGAGGTATCCCTGCAGCTCCACGGTCGCAAGGGGCAGCTCGGGCTGTCGGCCATCGCCGTCCACGATCGCATCCCCGGCATCTTTCCACCCTTGGTTACGGTAGCCCTTGCGGCTGCGCGTCGCGTACTCCTGAAGCCCGTCGCCGTCCAGGTCGCCGTGCCGTTCGCACCACTCGAGCCCGCGCGTCGCCGCGTCGATGTGCCGGTAGACGAGCTTGTCGTCGCCGGTCCACCGCCACGCATTCCACAACGTCAGGCAGTACAGCGACGGCGCATCATGAGTGCCGAAATAAGGCGAGTACGGCAGCTCCCCCCGGAAAGTGAGCTCGTCGTCGCGCAGCTCGTGCGGAAATTTCCCCGGCTGCTCGTCGCGAAAATCGTCGCGCTCGCGCGCCTGATGCGCCTCCAGAGCGGCCAGGGCACCCTTCGCCGACCAGGCGCCGTCCAAGCCTGCCATGACGGCCGGCAGCAACGAATCGCGGCCGAATAGAGTCAGGAACCACGGCACACCGGCGGCGAGAAACGGCAGCGCCTCACCGCGCTCGATCGCGAGCGCATGAAGATCCTCGCGCGCACACGCGAACGCCTCCTCGAGCAACCGTTCCGACTGCAGAGTCAGCGCGCTTCTCTTTTCGGGAACACGTTGCGGTTGCGTTGCGTGCGGATCGCCGGCGAGCTTGAGGATGCGACGCTGAACTTCCGGCTCGGCGTCGAGGCAACAATGCCAGCTTTTCGCGTGATCGAGGGCAAGCACGAACGTGATTCGCGTGCCCGCAAGTGACATATCACGTTCACTCGAATCGATGCGCACGTGCAGCGCGCGCCGGAAGCCGCCTCGCTCATACCGGAACGTCAGGCCTTTGCCGCGTTCGCTGATCTTCAGCATGCGCAGCGGCGCGCGAACAGAGCCGCCCTTTGCCTCGAATAGATCGGTGAAATCCGCGTCCAGTTGCAGGGTAAACCGACATAGCACCGGGCGTTGTGCATACGCCTGCAACGCAAAGTCGTCATGCATCGCCCCGTCGACGCGACGGCTCAGCGACAGCGCCAGCGTGCCCGCTTCGAGCAGCCCGCGCTCGTCGCGCAAGGTGGGATTCTGAAAATGCCATTGGGCGCTGCCATGGCCGGTCCGTGCCTGGCCGAGCAGCGTCCAGGCATTGCCGCCGACCTGAAACTTGTAGGTCGAGAGCACGCGCGTGTCGCCGGCGAAGAGGCCGTGGCTTCTTCCGCGTGAAGTTGTCCCGTGATGTCCGAGACGATCGCGACGCCGCTTCCATGGAGCACGATTCTCGGCTGAAAGATGCGCACGCCTCCGTTCATTGCAACGGCACGTAAACCCAACCGAGGGTCAGGCCCCAAATCGCGTGCAGCAGAATCGTCGTGAAAGCGAACCGGGATGAGCCCGTCTTGCGGCCCATGAAACCCAGCCCGGACAGCGGCGCGACGACGGAGCCGGCGAGCACGAGCGCGAGGACCTCGCCCCACAGCAGTCCTTCGAGCGGCCGCGGCCACGAGAGGTTCGGCTCGATGACGCACGCCCAAAGCAAAACGAGGCCGATGCTGTTCGCGAGATGCGAGGCGAAACCGAGCAGCCAGGCGCTGGTTCGATCGGAGACCATGTAACGGCGGCCGTAATCCGAGATGTCGACGGATACGAGACCGGGAACCTGTCCTGCCCAGAGCCCGGCGATCGCCATGAGATATCCGGCGATCAGGCCCGCGAGCAGCACGCCGCCGAAATCGACTTCACGCCAAGTGAGAAATACCACGTCCGGAGTCTCACCTTGCGGCTCAATCGAGCCGCATCGAGTAGAGGACCTGATGGACGTCGTCGGGATCCGGCTGCTCGACGAATCCGAGGTGCCGAGCAAGGCTCCGCATCCGGTAATTGGTCGCGGAATCGATCGAATACAGGCGCTTGACGCCGTGCGAGCGTGCATGCTCGATCAGGCGCCGCAGCAGCAGCGTCGCAAGCCCTTTGTGCTGCCAGGCGTCGGCCACGGCCACGGCGATCTCGGCCTCGTCGCACGGCGGCTTGGAGGACGCGTAGCGGCAGAGCCCGACCTGGCGCTCACCGTCGCGGTCGCGGGCCATTGCGACGTACGCCATGTCGTGAACGTAGTCCGGCGCGCACAGCCGCTCGAGCTCCGCGGGTCGAAGCTCGGTGACGCCTCCGAGGAACAGCAGGTGTCTGCTGTGGGCCGAAAGCTCGCGGATGAATCCGGCCTGGGCGGCCGCGTCCTCGGGTCGAATCGGGCGGGTCAGCACGCGGCTGCCGTCGCGCAGCGTCTCCGTCCGCTGCTCGCTGGTTGGAATCGTCATGGCTCACCTCCGGTGGCCGTTCCGCACGAGCACTTCCACGTTAGTCTCGAGGCGAGCGGGCCACGATACGAAGATCTACCTAAACACCCATCCTCCGCGTGATGTCCTCAAAGCCCGGCTGCGAGCGTAGACCATCCCACTTCCTATCGACTTTCAGGAACACGAGCCGCGCGTCTCGCACGGACAGCGCTGCTTCGAGATGCGCGATCGCGTTGCCGTAGGCGCCGAGGGCCGTTTCCAACAGCGCAAGATGCGTCGGCGGCACATATTTTTCATCGGAGGCGGTCGTCAACGACGCCAGAATCGCTCGAGCCTCATCTCGTCTGCCGAGCCGTGCGAGCGCCACGCCGGTGAGCGCGTCGGAGTACGTCTGCATCGGCGATAGACGCTTGGCTTCGGCGCTTTCCGCCAAAGAGGCCTCGTACCGACCGGCATCGATCAGCGCCTGGGCGAGCAGGTGGTGCGACAGCCAGAACGTGGGGGCCATCGTGATCGCGCCGTTGAGCCGCCGGATTGCCGCCTCCGACTCGCCTCCGAAACCCAGGAACTGTCCCTCGAGCGCGACGATCATCGGGCTGATCGGGTTGATCTCCCTCGCCCGACGCGCATGCGCGAGGGCTTCGCCATGGCGGCCGAGAATCGAGCACAGATGCGCAAGATAGATGTGCGCCTCGCCGCTGTTCGACGCGAGCTCGACGGCGTGCGCGAGGTAGTCCTCCGCGGCGCTCCAATCCCAGTCGAAAAAGAGCGCAATGAGACCGCGCGCGATATTCGCCTCGGGAAGATCCGGCGCGAGCTGGATCGCACGTTCGGCCGATACTTTCGACCTCGCCGCGACCTCTGCGGGGCTCGTGTCGTTGCTCAACACCATGGCGCGCAGGGCGTCTGCAATGCCCGCCTGAGGCAGCGCGTACGAAGGGTCCGCCAGGATGGCCTGCTCGAAGAAGGTGATTCCGCGCCGCACTTCGGGCATCACGAGCCGCAATGCATGCAAGCGTCCGCGCATGTACAGCTCGTAGGCCTGCAGATTCTCGGTCTGGCGGCTCGCAGGCGGACCGAGGCGGATCTCCAGCGCCTGCGCCAAGCGCTGCGCGATGGCGTCCTGCACGCGAAACAGGCTCGAGAACTCCTCGTCGAACTTTCCGGCCCAGAGATTCCGGCCGTCCTCGGTGCGCAGCAGACGGGCGGAGACGCGCAGACGACCGTCTCCGATCTGGATCGTCCCGTCGACCACGGCATCGACGTCCAGCCTTCGACCTGCCTCGATCGCGTCCTCATCGAGCGACGTGAAGCGCCGCGTCGCGCTCAGCGGACGGACGATGAGGCGCGTGCTTCGGCTGAGCTCCATGATCAGACTGTCGGCCATGCCGAGCTCCAGTGCCTCGTTACGCTGTTCCTGCAAGAGCGGCTTGAACGGGAGCACTGCGACCGTCAGAGGCCGCGTCGAGCCGGCGCTATCGACCGACGCGGCTGCGCCCGACGCAACGACCGGGACGGCGGCGTGATTGCGTAGAAGGCCGTCATCCCGCGACAACTCGCTTACCGGCGCAACGAACCGGTAGCCCTGACCCGGGATCGTAACGATGAAGCGGTGCTCGCGGCGCTTCTCGCCGAAGGCCTTGCGGAGCGCGGAGATGTTCTGCGTGAGGTTGTTCTCTTCGACCACGGTGGTCGGCCACACCGCCTTCAGCAGGTCCTCCTTGCTGACTGTCCGGCCGGCGTGCGTGACGAGATGCATGAGCGTATCGATTGCCTTCGGCATCAGCGCCACGGGCGAACCGTCCGGGGCCAGCAGCCGACGCCGCACGAAGTCGAGGCGGTACCCGAGGAATTGGCAAATCTCCGGCCTGGTGACGCTCATGGCAACGGCTCTCAGAAATTCGCACAAACTTTCAGCGAGATTCTAATTACATCTCGGAGCGGCTGCTGCTTCATTACTACGACGCTCGCGCTCCACGGCGTCCGTTTACGAACAACCAACAAGGAGCTCAGCCATGAAGACCCTGTGGCTTCTCGCGTCACGACGGCGCGCCACGAGCCGTATCGCCCGGTCGGTGTCCTTGGCCGCCTGCCTGGGGCTCGCGTCCGCGGCCGGCCAGGCCCAACCGACGGCCTACGCGGCCGGGTTGTCCACTCCGTACAAGCTCGACGTCACGAACCGCGGTGCGCTGCTGGTGAGCGAAGCCGGCACGGCGCAGAACGATGGGGAGCTGTCGCGCATCGATCGGGGCGGCGCCGTGTGGACGCTGCTCGGCGGCCTGCCGTCGGGAGTCGCTATCACCGGCGGGGTGTCGGGCCCGAGTGGAGTGGACGTTTACGGCTGCTGCATCGTCCACTTGCTGATCGGGCAGGGTGACGCGCTGCGATTCAATGGACCACCGCACGAAGTTCCGAACCCGGTGCCGTCGGTATCGCCGATCTTCAGCTCCGTGCTGCGTTTGCAGTTCGACCGTCCGATCGACGGCGTGACGGACAGCTTCACGCTAGCCCGCGCCGATCACAACAGGCTTGCGGACGGCTTGACCGTGCGTCTCGAGAACGCGGCGGGCGAGCGCCTCTTCGTGCGGATGGTCGCCGACGTGAAGGATTTCCGTCCCGACCCGATCGTCGATCACCGCGGCTCGAATCCCTATGCCGTGACGCACGGCTCGTTGCTGGAGGGGCTGCTCATCGCCGATGCCGGCCAGAACGCGATCATTCAGGCCGGGTTGTTCGGGCCGCCGAAGACACTGGTGCGTTTCCCGCCCGTGCCGAACGTCAGCGGCGTCGGCCCGCCCGTGTCGGATGCCGTCCCGACCTCGATCCGCCATCTCCATGGCACGAAATATCTCGTATCGCTGCTTACGGGCATTCCGTACGCGAGCGGCGGCGCGAGCGTGCGGCTCGTCGACATCCACACCGGCAAGCAGTCGACGCTGATCTCGGGCTTGACGACGGTGACGGACGTGCTGCAGGTCGACGGGAAGTACTACGTGCTCGAAATCTCCACCGACCTCTTGCAGCAGATGCCTGGACGGCTGCTGCGCCTGTCGAGCCCGACCGCGAAGCCCGAGGTCGTGGCCGCACCGATCATCGGCGGAAGCGGCATGGTGTACGTCGCGAAAGATCGCGCGATCTACATCGCCGAGAACTTCACAGGCCGAGTCGTCCGCGTCGGACTGTAGGGGCGGGCACGGATGCGCCTATCGGTTGTCGCCGGCCGCGTTCAGCCGTTGCAGAGCAAGTCCACCTTGCGGCTCGCGAGGTCGACCTCCTCCTCGGTGCGCGCTTCGACGAGCTCCTGCTTCGCGCTTCGGCATTCGGCAGCGTCGGAGCGGACCATGACTTGTATCGCTCGGACGGCGTCCTGGCTGGCCCTGTCGCAGTAGCTTTGCGACTTGCGACGGATATTCGCAGTGTCACGGACTCGCTCGATGGCGACGCAGTCTCCCGGCATGATCTCGCGTTGATCCGTGACGATCCGGGCAGACGAGCCGTCCGTCAAGTCGACCGTGTACGCCATGCCCCTGCGACCGCCGTCCGATGCGGCGCCGGCTGCGGCGCCGATCGCGGCGCCTCGGATCGCGTTGCTGACGTTCGAGCGGTTTCCGCCGGTCAAGAGGCCAAGCTTCCCGCCGATCACCGCGCCCTGCGTCGCCGCCGAGTCCAACGTCACCTCCTCGGCGGCGCGGACGATCCCGAACTGCACGGTCGCGCTCTGTCCGACGCGCTGAGTCTCGCATGCGGCGAGGCCGGCGAGGCCGATGGACGCGATCAGGAAGCGCCTCGCGCTCGTCAAGAAACGTTCCTTCATGGTTCGATTACCCGTTGCCGGTAATCAGCGAAACCAAAGACATACCGATGGTCGCGCGCTTGGCGGCCGTCCGACAGTTGGACTTTCGTCCAATACGTCGGGCGCCCACCCGTTCTGCCGGTCGATCACGAGCTGCCGGACGGCCTCTCGACGCGCACGATCGAGCTCGACGACTCGCCCGCGGAAGGCACCTATTCGCCGGAGGCCGCCCGCTCTCGATGCACGAACACCGCCTTGAGCCGGCGGATGTCGTCGTCGGTCCAGTCCTGCCGCCCCGTCAGCGCGAGCCAGGTGTCGATGTAGTCCTCGGCGGCCAAGTTGTGGCCGTAGCCGTGAGGCGTGATGTCGCCGGCGCGCATGTCGGCGATCACCTGCAGCATCGTGACGATCGGGATCCAGCGCAGCGCGGGCGTGACGTCGGGGCCCCGCGGATGCGCCATCCATTCCGGCTCGCGGTAGAGCATGCTCGGCTCGAAGAACGTAATCGGGTCGCTGGCGTATTGCAGGAACGCGATGCGCAGCGGCCCCCACGCACCCCCCGGCGTTTCGAGCCGATTCTCCTGATTCGTGAAGCGAATGATCTTGCCGTCGCGAAAGCGCGGCAGCCATGCCGGCGTGCCCGGATCCCGCCGCTCGGTCGCGGCGCGCCACGTCTCGCTTCGAAACGGTGGGCCGCTCCACAATGCGCCTTGGAAGACGTCGCCCACCACGTCGTAGATGTCGAACGACGCATCGGAGAGGAGCGCGCCGAGGCTGAGCCCGTGGAGGTAGAGAGCCGGACGGCGATCGGACCGCAGACGCGTCCAATGGCCGTAGATATCGGCGAAGACGGTTCGCGCCGTTTCCGAGCCGAGCTCGGGCTCGAGCAGCAGCGCGAGCGCGCTTGCGAGATACGAGTACTGCACGACGACGCTCGCGACGTCGCCGCGCTGCAGATACTCGAGCGTGTCGATGGCGCCCGGATCCACCCAGCCCGTCCCCGTCGGCGTGACGATCGCGAGCATCGACCGCTCGAACGCGCCGACGCGCTCAAGCTCCTCTAGCGCCAACCGGGACCGCTCGGCCGGGGTCTCCGCGGCGTTGAGGCCCACGTAGACGCGGATCGGCGTCTCGACATGGACCCTTGGGCCGAAAAACGCCTCGAGGTCCGCTCGCGTGGGACCGGACGAGACGAAGCGGCGCCCGGCTCGCCCGAGATCTTCCCACTCGAGCACGGACGCGGCGCTCCCGCTTCGAAGCGGATCTTGCGGCGGCGCCTCGTCGGGCTCGACGAGCGCATCCACCTGCTGGAAGGAGCCGTCGATGATGCGCAGCGCGACGTGAAACAGCACGCCGTCGAGGACCGACCAGAATACTGCCGCCGCCGCGACGACGCCGACGAGGAGCGAGACCCGCGGCGGCACGTGGTGCGAGAGAAATCGCTCTATCCCCAAGGACATCAGCCGAAACAAACGGGCAATCGCGAGCACGATGCCGAACAGCAGTATCGCGATGAAGGCGACTGCGAGCGGCTGCGTGCCTTCGGTCGGCTCCATTTGCATGAGCGCTCTAATGGAGTTCTGCCACTCGGAGGCCTTCCAAAGGAAGAACGCAGCCGCCAATGCGCAGACACCCGCGGCGGCGTACTTGACGGCTCGCGCGACGCGCGGCGGCCCCGGCGCAGGCAACCCTAGGTAACGCCAGACGGCGTGAGCGAGCACGCCCACGCCGTAGCCCGCCGCGAGCGCGACCCCGGAGACCACGCCTTGCATCAGCGCGGAGCGCGGCAGCAGGCTCGGCGTCAGCGAGAACGCGAAGAACAACGTGCCGACGACGAGCCCCGGCCACGACGGCGGTCTGACGGCCGGACGGCTGTGTTTGTTCATCGTAGATTTTCGATTCGAAAGCGATTTTTCTGCGCTGTCAATCGGTGTGAAGCGACGTAGGACCATGGTCTGATTGACACCGCTTCGGCACGGTTCCTGCGCCGCGCCGGCAGAGTCCCGGCGAGGCCCGCGGCCGTGTTTATCGCTTGCCGAGCCGTTCGACGATCAGCTCCGTCAGCACCGCGACCTTGCGCGGCGCCCGTGCGCCCGGCGGGCGCACGACGTAGATCGCGACGTCGGGCGGCGCGTGCTGCGGCAGCAGCTCGACCAGCGCGCCGGTCTCGAGATGCGAATCGGCGAGGAAATCCGGCAGCAGCGCGATGCCGACGCCGGCGAGCGCGGCCGCCGTCACGGCCATGCCGTTGTCGGCGCGGAAGCGTCCGCGCGGGCGCACCGTCACCGGCTTGCCGCGGTCGGTGAGCCGCCACGTGAGCGTGCTGAACAGCACCGCCTCGTGCTCGAGCAGCTCGTCGAGCGACTGCGGTGCGCGATGCCTTTCGAGGTACGTGGGGCTCGCGACGACGTGAGCACGCACCGGTGCGATTCGCCGTGCCACGAGCGACGAGTCGGGCAGCGAGCCGATCCGCACGGCGGCGTCATAGCCTTCGCCGATCAGGTCGACGATCTCATCGCTGTACGACACGTGCATCTGCAGCCGCGGATAACGGCACGCGAGCTGGGCCAGCACCGGCGCGAGATGCGTCGGTCCGTACGACAGCGGCGCCGCGATGCGCAGCAGACCGCGCAGATCGCCGTCCGGCGACAGAGCGTCGCGTGCGGCGTCGAGCTCGGCGAGCGCGCGTGCCGCGTGCTCGCGAAACGTCGCGCCCGCTTCGGTCGGGGCAGCGCCGCGCGTCGTGCGGGTCAACAGCTGAACGCCGAGCGTCCCCTCGAGGCGCAGCAGGCGCCGGCTGACGATCGACTTGGACAGGCCGAGGCGACGGGCGGCGGGCGTCATGCCCCCGGTGTCCGCGACGGCGACGAAGGTTTCGAGATCCTCCAGGGCGAGCACGGCGGCGATCCTCGTGATGCGTGGGTGGCGGTCGCATTGTCGCACTTGCAGCGACTCCTCGCCGATCATAGCCGCCTTCGTGTTGCTCGATTCGCGACACCGGGTTGCGCGTTGGAGGGCTACCTGCCAGCGGTCCGCGGGATCACCATGCTCGCCACTCATCGATCAAGGAGGCAGCATGAGCAACATTCTGGTGATCAACAGCAGCGCGTCCGGCAACGACGCGGCCTCGCGGGTGCTGGTCCGCAGCGTGGTCGAGGCGCTCGAGCGCGAAGCGCCGCATGCGTCCGTCGTCGAGCGCGACGTCGGCCGCGAGCCGATTCCGCACCTCACGGCCGACGCGCTCGACGGCCTCGCCCGCGGTGATGCGCCAACGCCGGGCGCGCGCCGCACGCGCGCGCTTTCCGACACGCTGATCGCAGAGTTGCGCGCGGCCGACGTGATCGTGATCGGTGCGCCGATGTACAACTTCGGCATGCCGACGACGCTGCGCGCGTGGTTCGATCACGTGCTGCGAGCCGGCGAGACGTTTGCGTACTCCGAAGCCGGGCCGCGCGGTTTGCTCGAAGGCAAGCGCGCGATCGTCGTCGAGAGCCGCGGCGGCGAGTACACGAACGGCCCCGCTCGCGCGGTCGACTTCCAGGAGCCCTATCTGAAGCACCTGCTCGGCTTCATGGGCATCGACGACGTGGCGTTCGTGCGTGCGGAGAAGATGGGCTTCGGACCGGACGCGCGGGAGGCCGCGATGGCGGCGGCCCAGGCGGCGATCGCGGCCGGAATCGCGCCCGAGCGCGTGCCGCAGGCTTCGGCCGCCGCCTGAGCGGTTCGCGGTGTAGCGCACCGGCCGAGCGCAGCGAGGTTCTTCGAGCGGCGTACATTGCGACGCCGCGCCTCGCCGCCGCCCGCGCGGTGGTTATCCAGATCGACCCGGCACGCCTACACGCCGAACTGCCGCGCGGACAGTCGCGTTGCGCCGGTCAGCACCAGATCCATTGCCGACTTGCCGACGGCCGCCCGATGGGTACCGTCGGCGATGCTCCACTTGCCGCTGTTCCCGTCGAAGCGCGCGAGCAATCGGGGATCGGCGGCGAGCGTGACGCGCCGCGACTCGCCCGGCTCGAGCTCCAGGCGCTCGAAGCCGAGCAGGCGCATGCGCTTGTCCCCGGCCGCCTCGGTCAGATAGAGCTGCGGAACGTCGGCCCCCTTGCGCTTGCCCGTGTTCTTCACGGTGAAGCTCGCGGTAATCGTTTCGCCTCCGTCGAGCTTCAAATCGTCGTAATCGAAGGTGGTGTAGCCGAGGCCATGACCGAACGCGTACATCGGCCGTTCGTTCTTCAGTGCGAACCAGCGGTAGCCCACCTCGGCGCCCTCGTTGTACCCGATGGTCACCGCGCTGCCCCACGGCGTTCCGAGCCCCGGCAGCTCGGGTCGCGGGGTTTGATCGAGGCTTGCGGGAAAAGTGATCGGCAGGCGGCCCGATGGATTGACCGTCCCGGCGAGGACCTCGGCGATCGCCTGCGCGCCGGCCTGGCCCGGGTACCACGCCTGCGCGATCGCCTTCACCTTGTCGCGCCACGGCATCGACACCGAGTTGCCGGTCTCGAGCACGACGATCGTGTTCGGGTTCGCGCTCGCCGCCGCGTCGATCACTGCGTCCTGCCCCCACGGCAGTGACAGGTCCGGCATGTCGAAACCTTCGCCCTCGACGCGAATTCCGAACGCGATGACCACGTCCGAGCGCTTCGCCGTCAACGCCGCCTCCGCCGGTGTGTACCCAGGGTCGAAGTCGAGCTGCGCTTGCGGAAACTGCTTCCTCAGCTCGTCGAGCGGAGACGGCGCCGACAGGAAGAGGTTACGGTGCTTCCCCATGATGCCCGCGCCGCCGATCTTGATGACACCGGCGAAGCCGCCCACCGGCGCAACCGCGCCCGACCCCGTGCCGCTGATCACGCCTTGCTGGGCATAGCCGCCGATCACGGCGATCTTCAGCGGCTTATCGGTCGGCAGCGGCAGCACGCCTTCGTTCTTCAGCAGCACGATGCCCTGGCGCGCGCCTTCCAGCGCGATCTCGTGGTGCTTCGCCATGTCGACCTTCGGGGCCGGTCCCCACTTGTCGACGCCGACGGCGAAGAGCGAGCGCAGGATGCGGCGCACCATGTCGGAAAGGCGCTCCTTGGGCAGTCTGCCGCTGGCGTATGCCTCCCTGAGGTCCTGCGTGAACGGCTCCTTGCCCCACATCACGCGGTCGCCCTGGACGCCCGACTCCTGATCGAGCCCCTTGAGCGCGAATTCCCACTCGGGCGTCGCGCCCCAGTCGGACATCACCCAACCCTTGTAGCCCCAGGCGCCTTTCAGCACTTCGTTGAGGAGATGATGGTTGCCGCCGGCGTACTCGCCGTTGATCTTGTTGTAGCCGCTCATGATCGAGCCGGGCTGCGAGCGCTCGATCGCGATCTGGAACGTGAGCAGGTCCGACTCGCGGTGCGCGTCGGGATCGATGATCGCGTCCAGCCAGTGGCGGTTCGTCTCGTTGCAGTTGAGCGTGTAGTGCTTGAGCGTCGAGACGACGCCCTGGCTCTGGATGCCGTTCACCTGCTCGGCGGCGAGGACCGCGCTGAGCCAGGGATCCTCGGAGTAGTACTCGAAGTTGCGGCCGCTGCGCGGATCGCGCGCCAGGTTGCAGCCGCCGGCGAGCTGAACGTTAAAGCCCCGGATCCGCGCCTCGCGGGCGATGGCTTCGCCTCCCGCGCGCACGAGCTCGGGGTTGAAGCTCGAACCCAGGGCAATCAGCGACGGGAATGCGGTGGCGCCCTCGTCGTCCGGCCGGTAGCCCGGATTGGTGACGCCCATGCTGGCGTCGGAGCTCTGGATCGCCGGAATGCCGAGGCGCGGCACGCCGGGCGTGTAGCCGGCGCTCATGTTCTCGACGTCTTCGGGAATGCGCGGGTCGCGCCCCCCGGCGAAGCCCCCCGGCACGTGGCCGAGCACGCTGATGACGAGCGAAAAGCGCTCGTCGTCGGTCATCTGCTGCTCGATTTCTCGGGCCCGCGCGTCCGCATTTTCGTGGGCGTGCGCGCTCGCCGGTGTCTCGGCCGCGATCGACCGCGGCGTCGCTTCACGCTGCTTCGGCTCGGGCATTTGAGCGTCGGTTGCCATGCTTCATCTCCTTCGAATCGGAAGAGTCGATGACCGACACATCAAGTCGGTTAGCCGGCGGTCGCCCTGGAGAGGAACGCGCTCTTCACCTTTGATGGCGCGCGCGCCCAGGGTCTTCATCTTTCCGCGCCTTCCGGCAACGGCGCTCGCTCCAACGGCGGCAGGCCGAGCAGCCTCCGGATCGCCGGCCTCGCGGCGTCGACGTTCGCGACGATCAAGTCTTGGAGGCGCTCGATGCCTTCCTCTCGCGTCTCCACTTCCTCGTCGAGCCAAACGGCTCCCGCCGAGACGGGCGTTGCGTCGCCCTCGGAGATGGAGTAGATCGAATGCGAAGCGACGCAGCATGGCCCGCAACCCTCGAATGGCGAGCCGTTTCCGCCCGCCGGTCTTGACCGCCGAACGCGCTGGGCGCGGTCTGTCCCGGCCGGCATCCTCGGGCTTCCTCGAGAAAGGTAGAACTCATCGGTGGGGGACGGCTATAGGGAAAGCCCCCCTTTCGGCAAGAGCTTTCGACGGCGGTGTCGCGCGCCTTCAGCGCAGCCGCTCGAGCTGCCGGAACGCCCGCTCGATCAACGCGGCATTGTCCCGCGGCTGATGCCGAAACGCCCGGAAGAAGTCCGCGCTCGCGTACGCGGGACGGACGGTGCGCAGCTCCCTGTAAAACGTCCGCGCCGCCTCGATGTTCTCGGCCAGCATGTTGCAGTACGCGGCGATCGCGAGCACTTGGTAGTGCGCGTTCGGCTGCCGCGCCGCACGCGTCGCGAACGCGGCGGCGTCCGCATACCGCCCGAGCACGGCGAGGTTCTGCGCGCGCACGGCGTACATCGCAAACGTCATCATGTCGTAGGGGCTCAGACGCCGCGCCTTGTCGACGACCTCGTTGCTGCGCCGAGAGTCGCCCGTTTGCATCAATGCGAACGCGAGCGAGTACTGGCCGACGGCGGAGCTCGGGTTGAGCTCTACGGCGGTCTCGAGCTCGTCGACCGCCTCGCCGAGATCCTGGCTCAAGAGATACGCGCGGCCGAGCGCCCAGTGACCGAGCGGATCGCGCGGGTCGAGCATCAACGCTTCCTCGGCGAAGCCGATCGCGCGGCGCTCCTCGGCGGCGCGGTCCGGCGCGAGCTCGAGAAACGCGCGCTGCCAATGAATGAACGACAAGCCGGCGTAGGCGCGCGGCGAGCGCGGGTCGAGCTCGATCGAGCGGCGGAAGCACTGTTCCGCGAGCTCGTAGTCCGCCGCGGTAAACCGATACATGTGCCAGCAGCCGCGATAGTAGGCGCTCCACGAGTCGAGGTTCGCCGGCGCGATCACGGCCGCCCGCTGCCGCTCGGCGTGCTCGACCTCCGATTCCACCGAGCCGACGATCAGCTCGGCCATCTCCTCTTGAACCGTGAGAACGTCGCGCAGCGGCCGGCGCAGATGCTCGGCCCAGCGTTCCTGTCCGCTGACCGCGTCGGCGAGCATCGCGCGAACGCTGATCTCGTCCCCCACCGCGCGAACCTCGCCTTGCACGACGTAACGGACGCCCAGCGCGCGGCCGACGTCGCGTGCGTCGTACGGGCCCGCGCGGAACTTGAACGCGGAACCGCGCGATATCACGAAGAGCCACCGTGCGCGCGCGATCCGCGTGATCACCTCGTGCGTGAGACCGTCCGCGAGCACGCCATGCGCGTGCTCGTCGCCCGCGAGCCGAAACGGCAACACGGCCACCGACGGCTGGCTCGGCAGCGTGAGCTCGAGTCCGTCCAGGCGGTCGCCCGCGGCCACGATCGGCTCGACATCGCCGCGCGCCGCGGGCGCGGGGCTGCCGTTCCGTTCCACCACATCGCCGACGAACCGGTAGCCCTTGCGGTGCACGGTACGTATCCGGATCTGGGTCTTGCCGTCGTCGCCGATGTGGGCGCGCGCGGCCTTGATGCAGCTGTTCAACGCGGCGTCGGTGACGACCCGGCCGTGCCACACGTGCTCATTCAGCTCGCGGCGCGTGACGACGCGGTCGCGATTCGCGACGAGGTAAGCGAGCAGCTCGAGCACTCGCGGCTCGAGCGGCTCGCGCCGACCGGCACGGCGAAGCTCGAAGCGCTCGATGTCGAGCTCGCAATCACCGAACCGATACAGCATCGAACGCCTCGGTTTTTGCCCGCCTCCACGATTCTCCACGAAATCTCCATGGTTTGGCCATGTCTTTCCGGGCGCCCTGCGGCTCAATCAGCCGAGCCACCCAAATCGAAGGAGGAACAACAATGTGGCGTAAGACGATCTCGGGCGGGGCGGCCGTGCTGGCCGTGTGGGCGGGGAGCGCGATCCCCGCCGGCGCGCACGGCTGGCTCTTCAAGCTGCACGGCTGGCCGTTCGCACCGAATTGGGGAGAGGCCGAGCTCGTGGGACCGGGCGAGAACGGCGTCAGCAAGCCGGGCGTGAGCGACGGGTGCCCGATCGAGACTGCCGACGGCCTGAGCCTCGTGTTCGCGTCGAGCCGGGAGGATCCGAACGACATCTGGGCGGCGGACCGAACGCGCGTCGGCGATCCGTGGTCCGAGCCGCGCAAGCTCGAAGCACCCGTCAACTCGCCTGCCGGCGACTTCTGCCCGACGCCCGTGCGCGGACGCTCGTTGCTGTTCGTGTCGACCCGGCCCGGTGCTTGCCCGGGCGAACAGGCCGCCGGCGGCGACATCTACCTCTCGCGGCAAAGCCCGGCCGGCGGCTGGAGCGAGCCCGTCCATCTGGCATGCGCTCCCGACGGCCCGAACACGGCCGGCGGCGAGCGCAGCCCGTCGCTCGTCGAGACGCCGTACGGCACCTTCCTGTTCTACTCGACGAACGGCAACGCCGCGAACGGCTCCATCGGCGTGAATCAGGACATACACGTGAGCGTCATGCGCAGCAACGGTACGTTCGGGCCGGGCAAGCCCATCGCGGCGCTCAGCACGCCGGACTTCGACGACCTGATGCCGAACGTGCGGGAGCGGCCGGAAGGCGGCTACGAGATGGTGTTCAGCTCGAACCGCACGCGCTCGCCGTTGGGTCCGGCGCCGAAGGGCGGCCAGGACGTCTACATGTCGTTCGCGTGGTTCCTGCCGGGACCGTGGACACCGCCGGTCAATCTGGGCGTCGTCAACACGGACGGCACCGAGCAACGCGCAACGCTGTCGCACGACGGCAAGCGTCTCTATTTCGGCCGAGTCCCGGTCGGCGGAACCAGCGACATCTACGTGAGCGAACGCAAGCGCGAGTGAAGGCGCGGCCGGCCCGGACGGGCGCGTCCCGTCCGAGCCGATGATCGCGGTTATGTCGAAGGAAACTGGCTTGACTTTCGCGTTCGCGCGTCGTGACCGAGCCGATCACGCTCACGCCGACCGCTTCGATACCTAGATCGACGAGGCGCCGCTTTCGGCGCGACTGATCAGCCGCGCCGCCCCGTCGTCGCTCCACCTTCCGCTTCGGAAAACCCCATCTCACTCCGAGACCGTCCGGGTGTCACAATAATGCGACGCCCTGATTGAATTCGCGTCCGATTGTTGTAACACTCGCCGGTCGGGGCGTCGGCCATTGTTGCCCCAGAGCAACAAATGCCGGCGATGAATGGAAACATCCCGTCAAGAACACGGTACCTTGCGTACCGGGGGGGTTCTTTATGTCCGAAAGACCAGAGCAGCTACAGCGATCCTTGCTGTCCGTATCCGTTGCGACGGCGATCACGTCGATGGCAGTGACTGCGGTTTCCTCGAGCGCGTATGGGCAAGAGCCCCAATCGCTCGAGGAGATCGTCGTGACCGGCTCGCGCATCGTGCGCCAGGACTTTCAGTCCAACAGTCCGATCGTCACCGTCGACAACGACGACTTCGAAACGCAGACGGGCCTCAACATCGAGTCCTATCTGAACCAGATGCCGCAGTACAACCCCGCCGCTTCGCCCGTCACGACCGAGCAAGACGTGCAGATCACGCCGATCAACTCCGTCGGCGTGGCAACGATCTCGCTGCGCGGCTTCGGCCCGAACCGGAGCCTGACGCTCGTGAACGGCAAGCGTCAGGTGCCGATCAACGCGCTGATGTGGACGGACATCAACAGCATCCCTTCCGCGCTGATCGAGCGCGTCGAGACGATCACGGGCGGCGCGTCGGCCGTGTACGGCGCGGATGCCATCGGCGGCGTCACGAACTTCATTCTGCGCGACGACTTCGAGGGCTTCGAGGTCGACATGCAGTACGGCGCAACGTCGGCCGGTGATGGAGACGAGTCGCGCATCTCGGCCGTGTTCGGCAGCAACTTCGACGACGGCCGCGGCAACATCGCGCTCGGCGTGGAGAGCTACAACCGCGACGCGGCCTACGAGATCAATCACGATCCCTACGTCGAGTATCGGAGCAATCCGCGCTCACCGGGGAGCTTCCTGTTCCTGCAGGGCATCAACGGCTACAACTGCAACACTCGGATCGAGAACCCGGCCGACCCGGACGGGCCGACCATCGCGAACTGTCCCGATTTCGGCACCGTGAATGCGCTCTTCTCGGACACGTCCGAAGGCAGACCCATCTTTCTGCCGTTTGGCTACGGCAACTTCCAGACCCAATTCGCCTTCAACCCGGACGGCACGATCTTCGCCAACACGGGCGCCGGCGGTCTGTCCCGGTACCGCGGTCCCGTGGACGGTCGGGAATACGTCAGAACGATCGCCCTCGACGGCTCCACTTTCCTCGACCCCGGCGACACGTACGAAGGCCTGAAGTGGAACAACATGCGAGCGTTCGCCAGCGCGCCGCAGGAGCGGCAATCGTTCTTCGCCTCGGGTACGTACGACCTCAACGACCGCGTTTCCCTGTTCGCGCGCTCGACGTTCGCTCAAAGCAAGACGCAGACGGTGCTGTTCGGCACGAGCGTGATCGCGGGCTGGGAGGGGACGATTCCCTACAACCCGACGACGGACAGCCCCGTCGATCCGAGCCTGGATTACACCGACCCGGACGTCGTCACGGCCGTGCGCGACAATCCGGACGCGTTTGCGAACCCGGACTTCATCGCGACGGGTGAACCGGGCGCCCAGCACCCGGTTCCGGTGGAGCTGGCCATTCTGCTGAACAGCCGTATCGACCCGACCGGGCGCTGGCAGCCGGACTGGAACCCGGACGACAGCCTCCCGCCGCGCAGCACCTTCAATACGAACGAGGTCTGGCAGATCGAAATGGGCGCCAACTTCGATCTGGGCGCGGACTGGACGGGCGAGGCCTATTATGGGCGAGGCGAGTCGAGCACGTATAACGTCGCGGCGGGCAATCTGTCCCTCGAGCGTTACCGGGCGCTGATCGAGCAGCCGGATTACGGCCGCGGCGCCAAGATCTCCGGCAACGAGAACAGCATCCGGCCGAACTTCGGCGCAGCCGACATCACGTGCACGTCCGGCTTCTACGACACCTTCTTCTCGGGCGACGCTCCGCTCTCGCAGGACTGCTTCGATGCGATCAACGCGACGCTGCAAACGCGGACGCAAAACACGCAGGACATCATCGAGCTGAACTTCCAGGGGCCGGTCGCAGAACTGCCCGCGGGCGACGTGCGCCTGGCGGCGGGCTACCAGAAGCGCCGCAACAGCTCCGTGTTCAACCCGGACATCCTGCAGTCGACGGTGTCCTTCACCGACCAGGTCGTCGGCGTCTATCCGACCGGCTACCTCGATGCATCCACCTCGGTGGACGACTACTACCTGGAGGCTCTGGTGCCGGTTATCCAGGACAAGCCGGCGTTCCAGCGGCTGGAGCTCGAGCTGGGCTGGCGAACCTCCGATTATGAGCACACCGACAAGGAGGACACCTGGAAGAGCCTGCTGAACTGGCAGGTCAACGACAGGCTGCGCTTCCGCGGCGGGTTCAACCGGGCGACCCGGGCGCCGAACCTCGGCGAGCTGTTCCTGAACTCGCAGGAGGTCTTCACCGCCGGCGGCAACTTCGGCGATCCGTGCGGGATCCGGTCGAACTCGCCGTTCGGCATGCGCGGCCTCCTGGGAGATCCGAACCAGGAACCCGACGAGACTGATCCGAGGGACCTCGGGCTCGCGCCCGGCCAGACCGAAGCCGGCGCGCAGAGCACCTACCTGATCTGTCAGGAGCTGATGGGCGGTGCGGGCAGCACCGGCGCCGTAGAGTTCTACGACCGATCGGACGCGACCGGAGAGAGCGGCGACATCTTCGCGTGGGTATTGCAGGAAGGCAATCCGAATCTGAAGTCGGAGACGGCAGACACGTGGACCTTCGGTCTCGTTGCCGACGTCGGCAACGTGACGCTGACGGCGGACTGGTACAAGGTGGAGATCGAAGACGCGATCATGCTGTATTCGATCGACTACGCGAACTTCCTGTGCTTCGGCACGAACATCGTCAGCACGCCGGAGGAGGCGGCTGCGCAAGCCGCCACGCGACCGTGCCAGCTCCTGCCCCGCGACCAGAACAACGGCGCTCCGCTGACGACGTCGCTGTCGTTCGACAACCAGGCCACGATCGAAACCTCAGGCATGGACCTCGCGGTGAACTGGACCCGGCCGCTGTTCGCCGGCACGCTGGGCCTCAACATGCAGGCGACGATCCTGGACTACTACCGCACCAAGCAGTCGCCCGCCCCGTTCGACCCGGAAATCGATTGGGCAGGCTCTCTCGGCCCGAACCTGTCGGGCACGGACGGGGGCGCGTACGACTATCGGCTGTTCGGCTCGCTGAACTACTCGATGAGAGACTGGACCGTGAACCTGCGCATGCGCTACCTGCCGCCCGTCTGGACGGCCGACTACGCGGCGCAGCAGGCGATCATCGAGAACAACCAGCGTGTTGCGGCCGGCGGCGAGGGGATTCTGCTGGGCTACACGCCGAGCTCGGAGATCGAGACCGACGCCTACAGCATCTTTGACCTGTCGTTCAACTGGAACCTGACGGAGTCGATGTCGTTGCGCGGCGGGATCACGAACCTGTTCGACACGGATCCCGAGCTGGTAGGCGCGGACGCGGGCTATCCCCCCGGGACGGATCTGGGCGCGGTCTGCAACGGTGCTCCCGGTTGCATACCCCCGACCACCAGTCTGTCGAATCCCGGCACCATCGACGCCGGCTACTACGACACGCTCGGTCGACGGTACTTCCTGGGTCTGGCGGTTCGATTCTAGCTTCGGATACGCTTCGTCCTGAAACTCGCGGCGGGTCCTCGTGGCCCGCCGCTTTTTTTTTCTGCGGCCTGGTTCGCCGCTCGTGAACGCCGATGGACAATGAACGGCGCCGGCGGGCGCCGCCTCAGCGGCCGCGTATCCGGTAGCGACGCTCCTTGAACGGCGGCGTTTCGAGGACCGGATCACCCGTGAGGTCGTGCTTCAGGATCATCAGGCTGAACCAGCCGAGATCGGGCTCGGCATTCTCGATCTTGGCAAGCGGCCTCGACCGATATCGTCGGCTGCATTTGCAGGCGGCGCCGAGCGGCGGCGGGAGAGATGCCGATGCCGAAGCTTCGGGGCCTGGTGCAAGCCTACTTGTCCACTGCGTCCGCGAGCATGTCAGGAGTCGGCCGAGCCGTGTCCTTGGGGTCGGAGCCCTTGTGCTTGTCGGTGGCCGGCAGCGGCGCGCCGTTGGCGAGCCCGAAACCGATCGTCTCACCGGCGAGCTCGGCATAAGCGACATTCACGTTCATGTGCGCGCGCGCGAGCGGCGTGTTGCCGTATTCGAGCCCCTTCTTGATGTGAGTATCGAGCAGCGGCGCGAAGTCCGGGTTCTTCTGCAAGTCGGCAACGGCCATGCCGGGCGGGTCTCCGCGGTCGTAGTGAAGCTTCGCGGCGTCGACCAGAGCCCGGTTGAAGCGGGCCAGGCGCTCGAGACCTTCCCAGGTATTCATGTGCCCGTGGCCTTCCTCGACCAGGTCGACCTTCCCCCTCATGGCCTCGACGAGGGCCTCGGTCTCTTCGGCGATCGCTTCGGCGCCGCCGGCGGGCAGGAACGGCGCCATGTTCCACGCCATGACATCGCCCATGCACAACAGACGCGCGGCAGGGAACAGCACGAATGTATCGCCGTTCGTGTGGCCGGGGCCGAAGTGATAAAGCTCTATCCGGTCTGCCCCCGAGCCGATCGTCATGCGATCCGTGAAGGTTTCGGTCGGCAGGAGGTTGGGATTTCCGCGCGGCCCGCTCAGCTCTTCCTTGGCGCCTTCGTGCATTACGATGCGCACGTTCGGATACTGCTCGCGGATATAGTCATTGCTGCCGACGTGATCAGGGTGACTGTGCGTGTTGATGATCAGCTTGATCGGCTTGTCGGTGACCTTCTTGACCTCGTTGAGGATCGCCGGGCCGTTGCCCGGCATCTTGGTGTCGACCAGGACGACGCCGTCTTCCTGCACGACGACCAGCGTGTTCCCGCCGCCGCCGAATATCTTGTAGATGTTGTCCTTGACGTGCTCGATCGGCTCGGGCGGCGGAAGCGGCGAACGCCGCGGCGCCGCGCCGGCGGGACGGGCCGCCCTAGCGCCCTCGGCAGGCTGTGATGGCTGTTGCGCCGAGGCCGATGCGGCCAGGCTGCCGGCAACCAGAACTGCTAGAGCAACTCTCATCTTCATTCCGCGTCTCCGTGTCGGGCTTCGATTCGACCCCGTCGCTGCCTCTCGCCCAATCCGGCACATCGGATCGGCAGCGCCCTGTAAGTGTAGCCGTGCCGCCGGCCTGGAGCATAGGCTGCAAGAGCGGGCGGCGATGACCTGCGGGGCCGCAGAACCGCTTTCTTCTATTTCGCTCGGCGCCGCGAAAGAACTGAGACGAAGAGCCCAAGTGCAAGCAAGGTGAGCGGTGCCGGCTCCGGCACACTGGTCGGCGGCGTTGTCGTTCCGGTCGGGGTGAAAGCCCAGTCAAAGGTGCCCATCGAGTTGCTTTGGCCTTCCCCCAGATTTTCGCCTCCTCGGGTTGTTGACGACACGATGCTGTACCGATACGTCTCCCCGACCAGCAGATCGAATATCGCGGTACCAGCGGTATTCCCCAGGGCGAAGTGCGACCCCGAAAACCCGGACACAATGATCGCGAAAGGTATGGAAAAGTCGCTCACCGTCTCGTAAGCGACGCTCAGCGTGCCGTCGAAATCCGCGATGAACGTATATGCGAACTCCACGCTTGGAAAAACGCCGCCCGAGACGAACCCATTCGCCGTGCCCACCGTCTCGAAGAAGGTGTTCAGCGTTACCGTGCCCGCATTCGGGTTGAGCCAAGTTGCCTCGCCCTGACTACTCACCGTTGCCGTGGTTGATCCATCGTTGATCGTCAGGAACGTGGATGCCGACAGGGGATCTATTGTGGCACCTTGCGATACGCCGTCCGTCACTTGGTCCGTGACGACGACGCCGGTGGTTGTCAGTTGAGCGGCCGAATGCGCAGTAAGCTCCGACGAGATCGGAATCGCAAACGCGCTCGATGCGGCGCAGCTCAGCGACAGGGCGAGGAAGACGTGCGCATTACCGCGGCACCGCAAGACGACGCTGGCCTTTCGTTGCATTTCGCTTGCCCCCTGCTCTCAGGAAAGTACCATTTATGCAAAATTCGTACCGTTGGAGATAAAACAGAAGGTTAGGAGTTCGTAGCCCACCCGCGGGCCGTGCACTGTCAAGAATGTCGACGCGGGCAGCGGCCTATTACCCCTCATTCGCCGCATTCGAATGAGCGAACGGTCCCGACTCCTTACTCCGCCCGCAACGCCCCCATCGGATCCACGCGAGCCACGCGCCTCGTTGGAAGATAGGCCGCCACGGCCGCCGTCGCGACGAGCACGAGCGCGGGGTTGCGTCCACCGCATCGCCCGGGTCTCGGCCTAATATAGTCGTCGGGCCCCGAATGGCGACGGCGATGAAGCTCTTCTGTCTCGACGCGACTCGTCCGCTCGGCGAACGCATCGCCGCCGACGCGGGCGTGCCGCTCGCCGCGCACGAGGAGCGCGAGTTCGAGGACAGCGAGTTCAAGGTGCGTCCGCTCGAGGGCGTGGCCGGGGAGCGGGTCTTCGTGTGCCAGACCTTGAGCGGCGACGCGCGCGGCAGCGCGAGCGACAAGCTCTGCCGGCTGCTCTTCTTCGTGGGTGCCTTGAAGGACGACGGCGCTGCCGAGGTCATCGCCCTCGTGCCGTATCTCGCCTATTCGCGCAAGGATCGCCGCACCAAGCCGCACGACCCGATCACCACGCGCTACGTCGCGGCGCTCTTCGAGGCCGTGGGCGTCGACGTCGTCGTCACCGTGGACGTCCACAATCCGGCGGCGTTCGAGAACGCCTTTCGTTGCCGCAAGGTGCACGTCGAGGCCGCGCCGCTGCTCGTGGAGCACTTCGCCGCGCGGCTCGCCGCGGACGAGCGCGTGGTCGTGCTGTCGCCGGACGCGGGCGGCATGAAGCGCGCCCAGCGCTTCGCGGCGGCGCTCGAGGAGCGCACGGGGCGCGCGGTCGAGCTCGCGGTGATGGAGAAGCAGCGCAGCGAGGGGCGCGTGTCCGGCGAGGCGTTCGCGGGCGACGTGGCCGGAGCCGCCGTGATCATCGTCGACGACCTGGTCAGCGGCGGCACCACGCTCGCGCGCGCGGCGCGAGCGGCGGTAGCGCGGGGCGCACGGGCCGTGCACGCGGCGGCGACCCATGGCGTGCTGGGCAAGGGCGCGGCGGAGACGCTCGCCCTGCCCGAGCTCGACTCGCTCGTGTTGACCGACACCGCAGGCGACCCGCTCGCGCGCTGCCCGTCGCTCGGCCCGAAGCTCACCGTGCTCGGCAGCGCGCCGCTGCTCGCGGCGGCGATCGCGGCGCTGAGCGGCGCTAGTTAGCCACTGAGGCGAACGCTCTTCGAACGCCGCGAACCCTCGGTCTACTCGTAGCGCAGTGCAGTGAGCGAGTCGACCCGCGTGGCTCGGTATGCGGGGATCGACACTGCTGCGAGTGCAACGAGTATCAGGATCAAGGGTATCCCGGCAAACGTGACGAGGTCGCGCGGCTCGACCCCGAACAACACCGAGACCAGAAGATCCTCCAGGAAGAACGCCGCCACGAGTCCCATCACCGTGCCGATCGCTACGAGCAGCAGGCCCTGCCGAAGGATCATGTTCCTTATGCTTTGAATCGCGTCCTGAATCGTCGCGGATAGCCGCATCGGATCGACATTCGTTCGAACGACCCACTCCAACGTATTCTCGTCCTGGCCGGCGGCGCGCCAGTACTGCTCCAAGGGGACGTACATGCCGGGTCGGGGCGGCGCGGACAGGCTTACCGCCTGGACGTCGTCCACGATACCGATGACTTCTCGGACAGGCTCGTCGGCGAGCTCCGGATACAACGCTCCTCCCCCGCCGACAAGCATTTGAGCGCCTATCGGGTCTTCGCCTTCCGGCCAATACCTTTCGGCCAGCTCACGGCTGATGACTATGACGGGAGGCGAGTTGGAGCGATCGCGCTCGTCGAACACGCGGCCTCGAAGGACCGGGATCTCGAACGTCTCGAAGTACTCTCCCGTGATCATCGAAAAGTCGCCGCCGCCCGTGAACGGCCGCTCGTGCTCGCGGCCTATGATGTTGAACACCATTCCGTAGCCCGAGTGCAGCGGGACGCAGCAAGTAGCCGTCGCCGCTGCAACACCCGGAATGGCACGGACTCTGTCCAGCGTGCTCCTGGTGACGTCTTCCATCGCGGCCAGATGGTTGAACCTCGGCTCCGTCAGGTCCGTCTGCATCATGAGAACGTCTTCCGGATTAAAGCCGGGATCGACGCGCCCGAGCGCGAGAGACGTGCGAATCAGCAATGCAGTACCGATCGATCCGACCGAATTCCCGTGACGTTCCAGGGGCACCGAATCTACGCTGCGGCGGGTCGCGGATCTAGTACCAACCGCAAGAAATTTCAAAGCCGAGCCCGTATGCCCCGAGCTTCGAGCGAACGGGCCCTTGAGAGTCGTCGAATCGACCGATTCTCCGTCGCGCTCCCTATCGAAACCGTAATGTACCGATGACGCGACCGTGACGATCTCGCGTCGATTCAAGCAGGAACTTTCCCTACGCTTGCTAGCCCTTGATGCAGACCAGCGGCTCGACGCGCGCCACCATGCGCGACAGCCCCGCGTCGTGCGCCGCCTGCACGACGGCGGCCACGTCCTTGTAGGCGTGCGGGGCCTCCTCCGCCACACCGGTAAGCGAGCGGCTGCGCACGACGATGCCGCGGCGCGCGAGCTCGTCGACGACCGCGCGGCCGCGCCACGTGCGCTTCGCCTGGTGCCGGCTCATCGCGCGGCCCGCGCCGTGGCACGAGGAGCTGAACGACAGCGCCTCGTTGCCCGGCGCGCCCGCCAGCACGTACGAGCCCGTGCCCATCGAGCCGCCGATGAGCACCGGCTGGCCGACGGCCCGCAGCGCCTCCGGCACATCGGGATGACCGGGGCCGAAGGCGCGCGTCGCGCCCTTGCGGTGCACGAAGAGCCGCTTGCGCGTGCCGTTCACCGCGTGCTCCTCGATCTTGCACGTGTTGTGCGAGACGTCGTAGAGCAGCGTGAGCTCCGCGCGGGGCAGCACTTTTGCGAACGCTTGCCGGGCCAAGTGCGTGATGATCTGGCGATTCGCGAGCGCGCAATTGATGGCCGCGCGCATCGCGCCCAGGTACGCCTCGCCGATCGGCGAGCGGATGGGCGCGCAGGCGAGCTCGCGGTCCGGCAGGCGGATGCCGTGCTCGTGCGCCGCCGTCGCCATGCTGCGCAGAAACTCCGTGCCGATCTGGTGGCCCAGGCCTCGCGAGCCGCAGTGGATCGTGGCGAGCACGTCGCCCTCCGCGAGGCCGAACACGGGGGCGATGTCCGGCGAGTAAATCTCGGTGACATGCTGGATCTCGAGGTAGTGGTTGCCGGAGCCGAGCGTGCCCATCTCGTCGCGCTGGCGGTTGCGGGCGCGCTCGGAGATGCGGGACGGATCGGCGCCCGGCATCGCGCCCCGTTCCTCGATGCGGTCGAGATCGCGCGGCTCCCCATAGCCGTGCTCGACGGCCCAGCGGGCGCCGCCCGTGAGCATGGCGTCCATGGTGTCGTCGTCGAGGCGGATGCGGCCCGTGCTGCCGACGCCCGCGGGCACGTCGCGGAAGAGCTGATCGGCCAGGCGCTCCTTCGCGGGCTCGACGTCCCGGCGCTCGAGCCCGGTGTGGAGGCTCCGCACGCCGCAGGAGATGTCGAAGCCCACGCCGCCCGCGGAGACCACGCCGCCGTCGTCCGGGTCGAACGCGGCCACGCCGCCGATCGGGAAGCCGTAGCCCCAGTGCGCGTCCGGCATGGCGTACGAGGCGCGCACGATGCCCGGCAAGGTGGCCACGTTGCACACCTGCTCGTGGACCTTCGCGTCCATCGCGCGGACGAGCGCCTCGTCGCCGTAGATGATGCCCGGCACGCGCATGTCGCCGTGCGGCTCGATGCGCCAGGCATACTCCGATTCGCGTTCGAGCAGTGTCAGATCCATGGCTCACACGTCTCCATGGCTCAGACGTCGACCACACATTGGGCAAGCCACGTGCCGTCCGGTTCCTGCGCGACCCTGAGGCCCGTGTACGTCGCGCCTTTGACCTCGACGGCCGGCTCGTGCTTCGCGGCGTCCACCGGCTCGCCCCACGCTCGGCCTTCGAGCCTGGCGCCGTCGATGCGCACGCTGAACTTGCCGAACAGCATGTTGCGGGTCGCCATCTCGTACACGAGGGCGTTCAGCCAATCGGCGAGCAAGAGCTCCTGATCCGGCGCCTCGCAGCGCAGCGCCACTTCTCGATCCGGCGCGACCTTGTTTGGGTCGGTGACGGCCGCCGTGAGCGCGAGCGCGACCTGCTCGAACGCTTCCGCCGGGCTCCTGCCGAAGCCGCGCACACCGACGTCCGCGTCGTGCGGAAAGTGCTCGTAGCGCGCCTGCGGCTCGGGGGTGGGTGTGGTCATGCGAACGCTCGCTCGGGCGAGCCTGGCAGGCGGCGGCACGTGTCAGGAGAGGAGAACCGACGTGCGCGGACGCGCATCACGGGCACACCCCGCCGGCCTGCGCGAGGGATGATTCCGCGGCGCCGAGATACCACCGCGCCCGCGCCGCCCAGCGGTCCGCGTCGGCGCCGCCTCGCCCTGGAAGATGCCAGGCCGAGAGCAGCGCGCGGACGACGGCCCGCTGGCTGCGGTAGAACATCGCGAGCTCCCGCGGCGCGTCGTCGCCGGAGACCTCGCGGTAGAGCGCCGTCAGGCGCGCGCCGAGCTCGGCGTGGCCGAGCCGCTCGAGCTCGAGGTCGAGGAAGGCGATTTCCTCCGCCGTATCGAGCCAGCGCAGCTCGATCGAGAACTCGAGGCAATCGATGATCTGCGGATCGTCGGTCAAGAACACGTGCTCCGGCCGCAAGTCACCATGCGCGTCCACGACGCGCTCGGCCGCGATGCGGCGCGCGAGCGCGTCGCGGTTCGCCGCGACGAATGCCTGCTGCGCCGCCGCCACGCGCGCCACGCGCGCGGCGTCGAGCTCGAGCTCCGGCGCCGCGAGCCGCCGAGCGTAGTCGCCGGCCCGACGCTCGAGCACGGCCGCATACGTTTGCGCGTCCCACGGCGCGCGCGGCGTCTCGCGGTAGAACCGCACGAGCTTGCGCACGATCGCGACGAGATCGGCATCACGCACCGCGCCCTGCGCAGCGACCGCCTCGAGCGTTCGCGCGGCCGGCAGGCGCCGCATCTCGACCAGCCAGTCCACGGGCACGCCCCGGCCGTCGAGGGCGAGCCCCGCCGGCGTCTCGACCAGCGGGACCGTGCGCAGATAGGTGTCCGCCGCGAGCCGCCGGTTCAGCGTGACCTCGAGCTCGCAGTAGGCGCGCCGCGCGGCCGCACGGGTGAAATCCGCGTGCTCGACGCGAATCGGCTTCTTGAGCTTGTAGGCCAGCCGATCCGAGAGGAACACGCGCGCAAAATGCGTGTCGATGCGCTCGACGGCAGCTGGCCGGTCGGGCAACGACTCGCATCGCGCGAGGAACGCCGCCTTCGCGACGAACGTGACCTCCTGCGGCACGCTGGTCATGGCACGCCCGCCTTCGGGCTTCGATAGGTATGAGCCGTTATCCGCTCCTTGTCCTTGCCGAGAGCATACTTGCTCGAGCGTGGCCGGAGTAATGGCCGTCCGCCGCCATGTGGTACCGACCGACAGGCAGAGTGTTCGCGGACCGGCGCGAGGCCGGCCGGGAGCTCGGGGCGCGCCTCGCCGGGACGTATGCGGGCCGCGACTTGCTGGTGCTCGGGCTCCCCCGCGGCGGGGTGCCGGTCGCCTACGAGGTGGCTGCGGCGCTTCGGGCGCCCCTCGACGTGTTCGTCGTGCGCAAGCTCCGCGCGCCGTTCAACCCCGAGTTCGCCATCGGCGCCGTCGCAACCGGCGGCGTCACCGTCCTCCATCGCGACGCGCTGGGCATGCTGTCGTTCGACGAAGCCGACGTCGCGCCCGCGGTGGCCCGGGAGCGCGCCGAGGTCGAGCGGCGCGAGCGGCTCTACCGCTCGGGCCGTCCACCCATCGAGCTGCGAGGCAAGACCGCCGTGCTCGTGGACGACGGCATCGCGACGGGCGCGACCGTGGAGGCGGCCGTGCAGGCCGCGAGAGCGCTGTCGCCGGCCGCCGTCGTCGTGGCCGCGCCGACGGCCGCGGTGGATTCGGTGGAGACGCTCCGCGGGGTGGCCGACGACGTCGTGGTGCTGTCCACGCCCGAGCCGTACATCGCCGTTGGCGCGTGGTACGAGCGCTTCCCGCAGCTGCGGGACGAGGAGGTCGTGGAGCTGCTGACGCTCGCCGACGGGCTGGGCCGGGACGGCGACTGACGTCACCCGCTGAAAAAAGGTGTCCGCTGAAAAAAAGTGTCAGACACCTTTTCCGGAAAAAAGGTGTCTGACACCTATTTTGGGGGACACCTTCTTCGGGGAAGATCGGGCGCGGTGCCGCTTGCGGGCAAGCCGCGCCCGAATGAAGGCCCGTTACGCGGCCTTTATCGCAATATGCTTGACCTTCTCTTGCGCCTCCTTGGTCTTGGGCAGCACGATCGTCAGGACTCCCTTGCTGAACGACGCCTCGATATTGGTCGGGTCGACCGCAGCCGGTATCTCGATGCTGCGGCGAAACGCTCCGTAGGCGCGTTCACGCCGGTAGTAGTCCTTGTCCTTCGCTTCCCGCTCTTCCTTCTTCTCGCCCCTGATCGTCAGGGTGCGGTCCGATAGCGTGACGTCGACGTCCTGCTGGTCCATGCCCGGCAGCTCGACTTTGACGTGAAAGGCCTTGTCGTCCTCGCTCACGTCGAGCTGCGGGACGAGCTCTCTCCGCGCCCAGTAGTCCGGCAACGGCCACGCGCGGAAGCCTTCCCGCCACATGCCCTCGAACAGCCGATCCATCTCCCGGTGCAACGTCTCGATCTCGCGGCGAAAGCTCTCGAACGATCGCTCCTCCGGTTCTCCGCGACGAAGACCACCCCATCTCCAAGGTACGATGTCTCCGATCGGCATGGCCACTCCTCCTTTACGTAAGTTCAACTACGTATACGTATGGCCCAGGACCCGCGGACCGGTCGTGCCGGACCGCCGGAGCCTACTTCAACGTAGCACCGCGCACTCGGAGGACAATACGAGGATGTACCTAGCCTAGTGTGGCGTCCCGCAAATACTTGCGGGACACGATACTAGCTTCGCAGCGCCGCGAACGCCTCGGCGATGGTCGGCGGAGCGGTCGGGCGGGCATACATCGACTTCAGGTACTCGCTCAATCGCGGTGTGCCGTCGAGCAGCTTCACTTCGTTCGCCCAGTCCAGCGTGTACGCGGCGTTGAAGTCGGCCACGCTGAGCCGGTCGGCGACGATGAACTCGCGCTCCTTCATGTATCGACACGCCGAGCAGCGACCGCGTTCGAGCCGCAATCGGAGCACGCAACGTTTTGGGGTCTCGCCGGAGGGCGAGCGCAAGAACAGTCGAGGGATCGAACGCTTCGCTTCAGAGCGTATGCCGTGCCCGCTTCGCTTCGTCCTTGCGCCTCGGCAGCTTCCAGCCCGGCCGCACGAAATGGCAGGTGTAGCCGCCGGGATTCTTCAGGAGGTAGTCCTGATGCTCGGGCTCGGCCTCCCAGAAGTCGCCGGCCGGCACGACCTCGGTGACGACCTTGCCGGGCCAGAGCCCCGATGCGTCGACGTCAGCGATCGTGTCTTCCGCGATGCGCTTCTGCTCTTCGCTCGTGTAGAAAATCGCCGATCGGTAGCTCGAACCGATGTCGTTTCCCTGGCGATCGAGCGTGGTCGGGTCGTGAATCTGGAAGAAGAACTCGAGGATCTCCCGATAGCTGACCCGGGCGGGATCGAAGATGATCTCGATCGCTTCCGCATGCCCTTCATGGTTGCGGTACGTGGCGTTGCGGACACGGCCGCCCGTGTAGCCGACCCGCGTCGACAGGACGCCGTCGTGTCGACGAAAGAGATCCTGCATGCCCCAGAAGCATCCGCCGGCGAGAACTGCGCGTTCCTTATTCATCGCGTTCCTCCACTTGGTCCGAGTATGCGGTTCGCCCGATACGATGTCGACGTGAATCCCGGCCCCCTTATATTGCCGCTATATCGCCGCTCTATCCTTCCCCGGGAAGCGGGCCTGGTGGTACGCATCCTGCATGCTGGACCGCACCCCCGCCGGCGTCGGCCGGGGGATGAGTCGCCGCCGCAGCGGGCGGCGGCGCGGATATCCGATCGGCTGGATCGAGATCACTCGCAAGGGGGAGTACGACGATGCCCGTTCAGATCAACGCGGTGCGCGTCGCTTTGCCGTGCGCCGTCGCCGCCGCTGCCGCGCTGCCCTGGGCCCCGGCCGAGGCGCAGCTCGAGGAAATCATCGTTACCGCGCAACGCAGCGAGCAGTCCTTGCAGGACGTCGGCGCGGCCGTCTCCGTGGTCGGCAGCGACCGGCTTCAAAGCGCGCGGATCAACACGCTGGAGGATCTTCAGATCGCGGTCCCGAGCATCACGCTCGGCAACGACTTCAACATGGCGAAGCTTTTCATTCGCGGCGTCGGCGCCAATACGTCCACCACGGGCAGCGAGACCGGGGTAGCGGTGCATGTCGACGGCGCGGTGATCGCCCGCGCGGAGGCGCAGCTCACGTCGCTGTTCGACCTCGAGCGCGTCGAGGTGCTGCGCGGCCCCCAAGGCACGCTCTACGGGCGCAACGCCGTGGGCGGCTCCGTCAACCTGATCACGAGGAAGCCGACCCCCGAGTTCGAAGGCTACGGGCAGGTGACGCTCGGCGATTACGATCAGCTCGACATCGAAGGTGCCTTCGGCGGCCCGATCACCGACCGGGTACTCGGGCGGTTCGCGTTCAAGTCGGACACGCGCGACGGATTCGGCGTGAATCCGGTAACCGGCAACGACGTCGACGACCTGAACCGCCGCATGGCGCGCGGCCACCTCGAGCTGTTGCCGTCCGAAACGGTTAGCCTGCTGCTCACCGGCGAGTACTACACGCAGCACGACGCATCGCGGGCACTGAAGTTCAGGGCGGTCAGCTACCCCGACGTGGAGCGGCTGAGATCGCCGGGCATCGGCGGCTATGCCGTCGATCCCCGCGACCTCGCCTCGGAGTTCGATCCGGAGAGCTTCGCGGAGACGTGGGCCTTGACGGAGACCTTGGAGTGGCAGGTGGGCGACCGCTTCACGTTCAGGAACATCACGAACTACCGCGAGTACGAAGGCTTCATCACGCAGGACCTCGACATTTCCGCGATCGTGAACAGTCAGGCCACGACGGGCTTCAACACTACCGTGCAGCGCCGCGACGTCGAGGCCGATCAGTTCAGCACGGAGTTTCAGGTCAATTTCGACACGGATCGGGTCAATGCGGTATTCGGGCTCTTCTATTTCGAGGAGGACCAGGAGCCGGTGGACACGGTGGGTCTCGGGCCGCTGCTGGGGCAGGAGCACATTCTCGACGTCATGGCGAACCCTGCCGTCGGCGCGTTCCCGCCGATCGGACCCACTGGGCTCGAGATCGACGGTGAGTTCGTACCGGAGGTGCCGATCGATCCCGCGTTCGCCCACGATCTCTGCGACACGTTCGAGCACATCGGCGGCGGCATCGACCGCGAGCGTCCGCTTCCGCCGAAGCGCGTCTGCATCGAGTCGGACCTCGGCACCGAGGTTTGGGCGCTGTTCGGCCAGGCCGTCATCGCCGTGACCGACAATCTCGCGGTCAAGGTCGGCGGGCGCTACAACGACGAGACCCGCACGTCGGCGAATCCGTCGTTCGTCGTGGCGCGCAACGGCCTCGGGCCGATCATCATCACGACCACGGAAGGGACCTCCGTCGAGCGCTCCTTCGACGACTTCACGCCGACGGTCGGCGTCGAATGGCGACCGGGCGGCGGCGGCGGTCCGCTGCTCTATGTGACGGCCGCGGAAGGCTTCAAGGCCGGCGCCGGCGAGAACGCGGCGGGAAGCACGATCATCGTGGACCCGGAGACCGTCGAGAACATCGAGATCGGCTACAAGACCACGCTCGCGGACGATCGCCTGGCGTTGAACGTTGCTGCGTTCACCTACGAGCTCGAAGGCCAGCAGATCAACAAGACCGTCGGCGGCGGGCCGGCCGGCTTCAGCACGATCTTCGAGAACGCCGCGCAAGCGTCGGCCGACGGCTTGGAGGTCGAGCTCCTCGGGCAAATCACGGATCAGCTCCGGCTCTTCACGTCGGTCGCGTATCTGGATTCACAGTACGACGATTTCCTGACCTCCGATCCGTTGAATCCCCGCAACGTGGCGACGCCCGGCCCGCCCGGCTTCCCCGACGATCCCACGGGCTTCAATCCGAACGAGCCGGAAATTCAACTCGCGGGCAACCCGACCCGCAATTCGCCCAAGTGGTCGGCGAACCTGCACGTCGAGTACGACATCCCGGGGCAGATCGGCGGCGGCGGCCTGACGTTCCTCGGCGACGTCTTCTATCGCGACGACGTCTTCTTCACGGAGTTCAACCGGCTCCTCGAGGGCGCCGAGGCTTACACGATGGTGGATCTCGCGCTGCTTTACAGGCCGGCGGACGAGCAGTTCTCCGCCGAGCTTTGGGTGAAGAACGCGAACGACGTGGATCGCGCCACGAGCACGTTCGCGCTCTCCACGGCGCGCACGATCGGCGTCACGTATCTGCCTCCGCGCACCTGGGGCGTGAGCCTGCAGTACGACTTTTGAGCGCTTGCGAGCACCGCGGACCCGTTGCCTCGCGGCCATGCGACGCGAAAGCGCGTGAGCTCCCAGTCGCGCACGAACACCCGCACGGCATAGAGGTTCATGAGGTGCCCTCCCCGCGAGGCAGCCCGGTACGGAGAAGCAGCCCGTTCCGGTCACTACGCCGCCTTTGGGCGCATTCTCTCACAGCGGCACGAGCGCCTCATCTCGTCACTCGGGCGACGGCGAATCGTGAGCCCGAAGCCAATCGAGCAGGTCCCCGAGATTCGCCGTCGCGAGCCCCACGCATGTATCGGCGCAGCCGTAGTACATCCGGATCTCGTCGCCGACGAGCGTCCAGCCGCACGGGAACACGACGTCCGACACGTCGCCCGCGCGCTCGTAGCTCTCGCGCGGCGCGAACACCCATTCGTTCGAGCGCCTGATCACGCGCCGCGGATCCTCGAGGTCGAGCAGCGCGAGCCCGAGCCGATACAGGCAGCCCGCGGCCGTGCTGCGCACACCGTGGTACAGGATCAGCCAGCCTTCGTCGGTCTTCAGCGGCGGCGGCGACAAGCCGATCTTGTTCGCGTCCCACCAGCCGCCCTGACGGGCGCGCAGCAGGATCTCGTGATCCCCCCAGTGCTTCAGATCCGGAGAGAAGGAGATCCACATGTGCGCGCCGAGCGACATCGCGCCCGGCACCGGCCGGTGGATCAAAGCCCAGCGCCCCTGGATCCGCTCGGGGAACAGCGCCGCGTCCTTGTCCTCGGGCGCCATCACGGGGCCGAGGCGCTCGAAACACACGAAGTCGGACGTGGCCGCGAGCGACACGAGCGGCCCGCCGCGCGAGAACGCGGTGTAGGCGACGATCCAGCGGCGCTGCTCCTCGAGATACGTGATCCGCGGGTCCTCGATGCCCCAGATCTCTTCCGGATGAGTCGCGGGCGACGGCTCGAAGGTCGGTGTCGGGCCGATCCGCCACCCGCCGATGCCGTCCGCGCTGCGCGCGACGGTGAAGTGCGAGAAGCCGCGCCTGTCCTCGACGCGCAGCAGCAGAATCGTCTCGCCGTTCACGATCGCGGCGGCCGGATTGAAGACGCTGTTTGCGCGATAGTCGAGGTCGTCGACCGTCAAAATCGGATTGTCCGGATGCCGCTTGAAGACCTCGGGCGCCGTGCTCGCCTCCCTTCGATCCGGAGCCGCGGCCGCCGGCCGCGTCATTGCTTTCGCTTCCGTCATTCGCTTGCCCCGTTCACTCACGTCACGATGCATTGCGGAGCCGCGCGCCGTAGAGCTGCGCCTGGCCGTGCTGCCACTCGAGCTCACGCGCGGCCGTGAGCTCGTGCATCTCCGCGAGCGCGTGCAGCCACGCGAGCGTCGACTCGGCGCCCTGGTTTTCGTTTACGCTCGAGTGACCGAGCCCGTCGCGGCATCCCCCCGTGCTCTCGTCGCAAAGCGGCACGCCGAGGTCGTTATAGCCGACGAACCAGCGATAGGCTCGGGTGGCCTCGCCGATCCACGTCGTGTCGCCGGTCGCGCGGTAGGCCGCCGCGCACGCGGCGATCGACGTGTCCGCCTCGATCGGCTGCTGGGCGAACCGCGCACGCGGCCCCCCTCGGCGGTACCAGCCGTCGTTGCCGATCGGCACGAAGCGTCCGTCGATCGTCTGCACACCCATCAGCCACCGCAGCGCCGCGGCGCCCGCAGCGATCATGTCCGCACGCCCGAGCGCATCGCCCGCAGCGATCAGGCCGTGCGGCAGGATCGCGTTCGCGTACGTGAGCATCTCCTCGGGCCACGGCCACTCGGCGTCTTCACGGCTCGCGCCGAACGCCTCGAGGAGCCGCTCGCCGAGGCGCCGCAGCGCGCGCTTCACGCCGCGATCGCCGGCGAATTCCTTGTGCGCGGCGGCGAGGCCGAGCAGCGCCATTGCGTGGGCGCGCAGATCCGGCACGGTCCCGATGTGTGACAGCGCCGCGCGCAGCAAGGCGATGCATTCGCCTTTGATGCGCGGATCTTCCGACTCGGCGGCCGCGACGCCCGCGGCCCACATCCCGCGACCGTGGCAGTCGGGCGACCCGGCCTCCTCCAGCCATCGGCGGTCGTAGCCGAGGAAGTTGCGGAACGCGCCGCGCTCGGCGTCGAATGCGTGCTCGAGGAACGCGAGATAACGCACGATCAGTTCGTCGAGGGCCGCAGGATCCTCGACGTGCCGCCGCAGCTTGAGCGCGACGATCAGCGCGCGGGCGTTGTCGTCGGTGCAGTAGCCGTGCTCGCGCTGCGGCACGAAGGACTTCGCGTGCTGCAGAATGCCGACGTCGTCCGTGAGGCGCTCGAGATGCGCGAGCGGGACGGCGGGCAGCGCCTGGCTCCGATCGCGCTCGGTTTTGGCGGCAAACGCGGCCCTCGGCCGCGTGCCCCGCTCGCGACGCACGCGATCGAAGAGCTCGACGTAACGGGCGCCGACCGTGGGCCACGTGTGCGAGCGCGTGTACATGTAGGCGCGTTTTCGCACCGCATGACGTTCGCGCTCGTCGTCGAGCAGCCGGGCGATCGCGCGTGCGAGCTCGTCCGGATCGCCGAACGCCACCAGCTCTCCGCGACGATCCGCGAGCATCTCGGCGGCATGCCAGTACGGCGTCGAGACGACCGCCTTGCCGGCTCCCATCGCATAGGCCAACGTGCCCGACACGATCTGGTCCTTGCTCGGATACGGCGTGACGTAGATGTCCGCGGCGCCGAGCCATTCGCAGAGCTCGGTCAGATTCACGAATCGTTCGTGGAAGATCAGGTGACGGTCGACGTCGAGCTCCGCCGCGAGCCGCTGCAGCGAGCGCCGGTACGACTCGCCCGACGCCTGGCGAACATGCGGATGCGTTGCACCCACGACGACGTAGACGGCGTCCGGATGCGCGGCGGTGATCGCCGGCAGCGCGCGAATCATCGTCTCGATGCCCTTGCTCGGGCCGAGCAGCCCGAACGTCAGGATCACCTTCCGGCCGTCGACGCCGAACTGATCCTTGTAGAAGTTCGGATCGACGAACGGCAGGTCCGGGATGCCGTGCGGGATGACCTCGACACGCGACGGCGGCACCGCATACACCTGCTCGAGAAACCGACGGCCCGTGTCCGTCATTACGACCAGCCGATCGCTCGCGTCCGCGATCTCGCGGAGCACGTCGCGCTGACGATCCGACGGCTTCTCGAGCACGGTATGCAGCGTCGTGACCACCGGCATGCGCAGCTGTCGCAGGAGCTTCAGCAGATGCGTGCCGTCCGCGCCGCCGTAAAGGCCGAACTCGTGCTGCACGCAGACGGCGTCGACGAGATTCATGTTGAGGAAATCGGCGGCCTTGCCGTAACCGTCGAGCACGTTCTGCGGAATCTCGAACTTGACCTCGTCCGGATAGGCATATTCGTCACTGCGGTCGTTCATCGCGACGATGTCGACCTCGGCTTCGCCGGTGGCGGTGATCGCGGCGGCCAGATCCGCGCTGAAGGTCGCGATGCCGCAACGCCTCGGCACGTAGCTGCCGATGATCGCGACGCGCGTCGCGCCTTCGTGACGGTACGGCCGGAGGCGGCGGATCGCCGCCCCGCTCGAGTCGGCGCTCATGATGCTCGTGTCCCTCCGTTGTGTGGCTGCGGCGAAAGAAAAATCGTGTCAGACACCTGTTTCCTCGTGTCAGACACCCTGTTTCGGGGGACGAGCCGCGCGGGCCCGTCCGGCGGCCCGCGCTTACCTCCCGCGTTGCGCGGGCCGGTCTCTCTCAGGCGGAAACTCCCTCCTCGCCCGGAGGGCGGTTCCACGACGGCCGCGAGCGCGTCTCGCGGCGACGTCGAGCTTCTCGACGGACTTGAGGAATCGCTCCACGTCGAAGTCCTCGTAGAGCAACGATTCGTCGATGACGTTCAGCGGATCGTTGGATACGCCGGTCGTTCGACTTCGCATGATTCGTCCTCCGTCATAGCTTCGGACGCGGGTCACAGTCGTCGCGCGTCCGATGTCTCCTGAGCGTCTTGCCTCCTGCTCCGGCCTCCGGAGCGTCTTCGAAGCGGTCTCCCTCGCGGGGACCGCGTGAGTAGTGCCCTGGCGGAAAGGGTGTCAGACACCATTTTTCCCCCCGCCTCGGGCTAGAAATCGGTCTCTTCCACGCGCTCGACGATCCTGCGATCGTGCAAGGGACGCGGCTTCACCTCTTGCAGCCTCCTAGTCAAGCAACTGTTTAGTCTAGGATTTTTCGCCGATTTGGCACTCCAGATCCGAGAGTGCCAGGAAATATAGGGACGGTTTTCGGAGTGTCAAGGCCGGGCGGACAACATGGAAGGTGGCGCGCCCGGAGAGATTCGAACTCCCGACCCCCGGCTTCGTAGGCCGATGCTCTATCCAGCTGAGCTACGGGCGCGCTGATGGCTGGGCGCGGGCGGGAGCGGCCCCGCCCGGGGACCGCCATTCTAGCCTAGCCGTCACGCATCCGGCGACATCGGCCCCCACAGGCTCTCGAACGCCCGCCGGACGAACTCCCGCGGGTCGCCCATCTTCGCGTCGAACTCCTTCGTGGGCTCCGCGGCGATCGCCTCGTCCGGGCTGCGCCCGCTCCTCAGCAGGTCGCGGAGGCGCTCGTAGACCGTCGCGTACATCTCGTGCTGGGCCTCGAGCTCGGCCCGATCGACGACCGGGCCGTCGGCCGGCACGATCAGGGTCTGCGCGTCGGCGATCTCGAGGAGCTTCGCCTGCGCGTCGACGAGCCCGCCGATCCACGCGCCAGTCCACCAGTCGATGAACGCCCAGCCCTTGCCCGTGACGGCGCCGCCCGCGGCGAGCACGTTCGCGCGTTCGAAGTGCACGTAGATGTCGCCGTCCGTGTGCGCCTTCGGCAAGTAGCCGTAGCGGATAGCGCCGCGAGCGCTGTCGAGCTCGCCTTCGGTGTAGAAGGTCTGGTTCGGCTGCCCCTCGGGCGGCAGCGGCGGGAACGTATGCTCCGGCGCCCACGGCCACGTGACGTCCGTGGTCAGCCACAGCCGCGTGTTCTCGTGCGCGATGATCGTCGCGCCGGCCTTGCCGAGCGGCACGTTCGAGCCGGTCTGCTCCGGGTGCCAGTGCGTGTTGAAGAGCGTGCGGACCTCGGCGCCGGTCTCCCGCCGCATGGCGTCGAGCAGCCCGGCCGAATGCGACGCGAGGCCGCCGTCGACCATCACGACGCCGTCCGCATCGGGCATCGCGATCACGTTCGCGCCCGCGCCCTGCATGAGCAGGAGTCCGCCCCGAAGCGGGGACACGGAAATCTTCCCGCCCGACGAGGTCTGCGCAGCCGATGGTCGGAGTAGCCCCGGCGCCACGCAGAGCGCCGCTGCCCCTTGCGCGGCGGCGCGAATGAAAGCTCTGCGGGTCGACGAGGTCATGCTGCGAATCCCGACGGACGCCTCAGCGCCCGAGCAGCTCCTCGAGCACGGCAGCCGTCTCGGGATGCGCCTCCGGCGCCCCGCGGCGTACGCGGTAGTTACCGCTCGCGTAGTCGAGCGGTGTGCGCCCGGCCGCGTCCTTCACGTCGAGCTCCGCCCCGTTCGCGGCGAGGAACTTCACGACTTTCGTCCAGCCCTTCTGCGCGGCCGCATGGAGCGCGGTCTGCCCGTCGGCGTTCCGGGCGTTGATGTCGGCGCCGGCCTCGAGCAGCACGCGCAGCGCCGCGATACCGTCATCCTCGGTGTTGAAGCGCCCGCGGGTCGGGTTGTCGCTGTGCCCCATGCCGGCGGCCGCCATCAGCGGCGTGATGCCGGCTTCGTTCGGCAGATCGACCCGCGCGCCGTGCGCGAGCAGCAGCCGAATCGCCTCGAGATTGTCGCCGACCTTCGACGCGCGCAGCAGCGGCGTCGCGCCCGTGGTCAGGACTGCGTTGTCGCCGCCGCGGTCGAAGATCACGTTGCGGTACGGCGGACGCCATTTGAGCTGAATGTTCGGGTTCGCGCCGCGCTCGAGCAGCATTCTGATGACCTCGAGCGCGGTCGTCTCGTCGGTCGAGGGCACGTCCGGCCGACCGCCGCGCGGCAGCGTGCTCAGATCGACCGCGGCATAGAGCGGCGTGCGGCCGTAGAAATCCCACTTGTCGACGTCGGCGCCCGCCTCGATCAGATAGGCCGCCGTGTCGAAGCGCATGTTGATCAGCGCGAGGACGAGGGGCGTGACGCGGTCGGGATCCGCCAGATCGATGTCCGCCCCGGCTTCGACGAGCACGCGCGCGCCATCCACGCAGCCCTCGCGCGCGGCATAGAGCAGCGGCGTGAAGCCTCCGCGGTGAAGATCCTTGGGCCGCGGCTCCGCGGTCACGCGCCGCTGCCAGTTCCGCACCGCTCCGCGGGCATCGACCTCGGCCCCGTGCTCGATCAGGAGCCGCATCATCTCGGGATGGCACTGCACCGCCGCCCACATCAGCGCGGACTGCCCGCCCCAATGCTCCGTCGCATTCACGTCGGCGCCGGCATCGAGCAGCAGCTTCGCCGCTTCCAGATCGCCGGTTCGCGCCACGGCCATCAGCGCGGTCTGGCCCTCGGCGTTCGGCGACTCGGGATCCGCGCCCGCGTCGAGCAGCAGCCGGATGATCTCGGCGTTGCCCGTGACGGCGGCTTCCGCCATCGGCGTCGAGCCGAAGTCGTTCTCGACGGAAGGATCGGCACCGGCATCGAGAAGCCGCTCGACGAGCGCGACGTCTTCCCGGTACACCGCCCAGTGCAGCGGCGTCGTACCGTTCGCCTCGGCGGCGTCGACGTCGGCGCCTCGCGCGATCATCTCGAGCGCTGCAGCGCGGTCGCCGGTCTTCACGGCGTCGACGAGCGTACCGGCCGCAAAGCCCGCCGGCGTCCACGCGAGGAATGCCGCGGCCGCGAAAGCGAGCGGCGCGAACGCGATACGAGCCGCCGCCGCGCGCTCGGTACCGCGCCGCGCGCCTCGAGCGCACGGATCGTCTCGACGTCGAACGGCGAAAGGCGGCCGGAAGCGCGCAATCACGAAGCTACACCTCGGCGAATTGCCCCGTGCTGTCCCCGATCGACTCGACCGGCACGCCCGCCCGGTCGAGCAGCGTGACGAGCAGGTTCGCGAGCGGCGTGTCGGCGGGGTAGCTCAGATGCTGCCCGCCCTTGATCCGGCCGTAGGCGCGGCCCAGCACGGCCGCCGGCAGAGGATCGTGGTTGTGCCGGTTGCCGTCGCTCATGTTGCTGCCGTAGAGCAGAATCGAGTGATCGAGCAGCGAGCCGTCGCCGTCCGGCGTGCTCGCGAGACGCTCGACGAATCCGGCGAAAACCTCCGTGTGGTACGTGTAAACGGTGGCCAGCCGGTCGATGTTGCTGGGATTATTGCCGTGATGCGACAACGGATGGAACGCGTCCGGCACGCCGACGTTGTTGAAGGTCCGCATGCTGACCTCCTTGCCCATCATGAACGTGACGACGCGCGTCAAGTCCGCCTGGTAGGCGAGCGCGATCAAGTCGAACATGAGCTTCACGTGCGCGTCGAAGTCGTTCGGCACGCCGACCGGAGCGGGCGGCACGTCGAGGCCGGACATGTCGCGTTGCGCGGCGCTTTGCACCCGCCGCTCGACCTCGCGCACGGAGTCGAGATAGTCGGCGACCATCGCGCGGTCGGGCACCGCGAGCTTGCGTTGCAGCGATGCGGCTTCGTCCGTGATCGAATCGAGCAAGCTCTTGGTCTCGACGACGATCATCTTTCGCTCCTCAGGCGTGTCGCCGCGGCCGAAGAGCTGATAGAAGACCTTGCGCGGGTTGTACTCCATCGGCAGCGGCTGCGTCGGCGTGCGGAACGAGATGGTGTGGCCGTAGCTGCACCCGTAAGCGGGATCGCACGGGCCGCCGCCCTCGGTGGAGAGCTCGAGCGACGGGAACGTGGTCTCGGCGCCGAACTGCTGCGCCGCCACCTGATCCACGCTGGTGCCGGCGACAGGGCTGTGGCTCACGGCCGGCGTCGCGCAGTTCAGCCACGTGCCGGCCGTGATCGCATGCGGCGTGGGGCTCTCGGCCGCGCGGTTGCGCAAGTTCGAGACGATCGTCAGCGCACTCTTGAACGGCTCGAGCGGTGCGAGGATCTGCGGCAGCTCGAACTCGGTGCCGGTCGTCGCCGGCGTCCAGCGGGCCATCACGGAGCCGTGGGGGACGTAGACGAAGCCGAGCCGCGGCCGCGGCTTCGCGGCCGTCTGCGCGAGCGCCGTCGCGGCCGGAATCATCGCGTCGAGCAGCGGCAGCGCGATCGCCGCGCTCGCGCTCTTCAGGACGGTGCGCCGGGACAGTGCCTTCTTCGTCACGAACATTCGCCTATCTCCTCATCCCATGGGCCGCGAGCCACGAGCCTATTCGGCGTCCGTCGCCGACGTCGTCGCGACCGAAAGGATCTCCGCATCCGCGGGCGTCTCCTCGATCTCGTAAAGCTGGAACGGATCGCTCCGCACGAGCGCCGCGACGATCGACGAGAAGCGATAACCGTTCTCCTCCGCGTGCCGCACGATCTCGCGAACCGTCGGCATGTCGTAGTACTCGATCCGGCGGCCGAGCGCGTACGTCATCAGCTTCTCGACGAACGTCTGCACGAACTGCTCGGGGCGGCGGACCAGGGCTTCGCGAAGATCCTTCGGCCCTTCGAGAACGGTGCCGTCGGGAAGCTGGCCGGTGGAGTCGATCGGCGTGGCCGTGAATTCCTCCACGTCGCGCCACACGCCGACGCCGTTGAAGTTCTCGAGCGCGAAGCCGAGCGGGTCCATCACGCCGTGGCAGCCGTTGCAGCTCGGTTGCGAGCGGTGCTCCTCGAGCCGCGCGCGCACTGTAGGAAAGACCTTCGTCGCCGGGTCGATCTCGGTGAGGAGCGCCTCGACCTCGGGCGGAGGAGGCGCCGGCGGCGCGCCGATGATGTTCTCGAGAATCCAGGCGCCCCGCAGCACCGGCGCGGTGCGGTTCGGATAGGACGTGACCATCAGCACGGCCCCCTTGCCGAGCAATCCCCAGCGCGCGGGATCCTCGAGCGTGACCCGCCGGAAGCGGTCCCCCTTCACGGTGTTGATGCCGTAATGAACGGCCAGGCGCTCGTTCAGGAACGTGTGGTCGGCCGTCAGGAGATCGACGATGCTGCGGTCGTCGCGCAGGATGCTGTCGACGAAGAGCGTGACCTCCTCGACGAATTCCTCGCGAATGTCCCCGTCTATGCCGACGACGCTGCGGTGGTTCGCCGCGTACGGGTAGACGTTCGGATCGGGATCGATCTCGTCGAGCTTGCTCAGCCCAAGCCACTGATATGCGAAGTTCGATGCGAGCGTCTTCGCCTTCGGGCTCGCGAGCATGCGCTCGATCTGCGCTTCGAGCACGCCCGGATCGCGAAGCCGGCCCGCCTCCGCGAGCGTGAGCAGCTCGTCGTCGGGAATGCTGCTCCACAGGAAGAACGAGAGCCTCGACGCGAGCTCGAGATCCGTCAAGCGGTAGATCGAGTCGGTTACGCGGTTCTCCGGCCGGGGGACCGCGGCGCGATAGAGGAAGTGCGGGCTCGCTAGCATGCGCGTGATGCCGGCGCGAACGCCCTCCTCGAAGCCACCGTGGCGCGCCCCGGAATCATAGAACTCGAGCAGCACGTCCAAGTCGGAGTCGGTCAAGGGCCGCCGATACGCGAGCCGCGCGAGGCGCGCGAGGATGCGCTCGGCGCACGGCCGCTCGTCCTTCGGGTGCTCCGGATAGCAGCTGAAGATCCGCTCGCGGCTCGGCGTCGGGCTCAAGCCGGTGGGGGCGAACGGCCCCCGGACCTCGAAGCCCGTCACGCGCATCAGCCGGTCCATGCCGCCGCCCGGCACGAGCGGCGAGAGGCGCGAATCCGACTCGGCGAAGCTCCGCGCGAGAAACGTGACGCCGACGTCGTGCGGCCCGGCCGTCGTCTCAAACCTTATGCCTTTCAGTCGAGCACGGATCGCATCGGCGGCCGGCGACTGATCCTGGTCGATCCACTTCAGGTCGTCCGGACCGCCGATGTGCGTCCGGTAGATCTCGGCGCCGTCGAGCGTCACGAGCACGGTCTGGTAATGCTCGGTGCCGAGGAAGTAGATGTCCTGGATCATGTCCTGGATGTTGATCTCGTACTCGCCGTCGGCCGGAAACCAGTGCTCGACTGCCCAGCCGCCGCGGGTGCCGAGCGGCAGCCCGTCGACGTGGAAGGTTTGCTTGCCCTCGGCATCCGCCGGGCGGAAGTACTGCTTGCTGCCCGGCGTCGGCGCGGCCTCCCCCACCGCCAGCACGGCCACCTCGCGGGCGGCCGAGACGTACTGATTCAGGAATGACGGCGTGACCTGCAGAACGCTCGCCACGTTGTCGAAGCCGTCGCTGCGCTCGTCGCGCGGCAGCATCTCGGAGGCATCGATCGGCAGCGCGAGCAGATCCTCCACGGCGTTCTCGTATTCCTTGCGGTTCAGCCGGTGGAGGGCGACGCGGCCGGGATGGGGATCCGACTCGGCGGCCGCGTCGAGCGTGCTCTCGAGCCACTCCACCAGCGCGTCCACGCCGGCCTGCTCCGGCTGCGGTGCACCCGGCGGCGGCATCATCCGCGCGCGCAGCTTGCGCACGGCCTTTTCGAAGATCTCGGGCTCGTGCGGGACCGACGCGGGGTCGAGCGCATCGAACGCGATGTTCGCGGTGAGATCGATACGGTTGTGGCAGTCGACGCAGTAGCTGTCGAACAGCGCCCACGCCTCTTCCGTGGATTTGCGAGAAGCGCCGTGGAAAAAGTACCCGCCCGCGATCAACGCGAGGCCCACGCCGGCGGCGGCAACGGCTCGATATCGCATCTACGTCCTGTCGTGCGCCGGCCCTGCCCCGAAGGGCAGGAACGGCATCTCAAGCTCCGTTCGGCGAGCGCTGCCCGGCGCCCGCCCGATCTTCCCTCGCCTCAGTTCCTGAAGTTGAAGCCCACCGTGTAGGTGCGCCCGACGACACTGTAGATGCTCGGGAGCCCCATCAACTTCCCCGGGTTCTCGTCGAAGACGTTCGTGACCATACCATAGACGGAATAGGTCCGACCCTGGCGGTCGAGATCGTACGTCACGCGGAAGTTCGAGACCGAATGCGACGGGACGGTGTTGTCGTCGATGTCGATGCCTTCCTGCCATAACGCGTCGACCTTCGCCGAGCTGACCCAGCGCTCGGTCCATCCGAGACTGAGCGGACCGCGCCGATACGACGACACGAGCGTCACGTTCCACGGCGGCGCGACGCCGGCCTCGCCCGCACGATCGATCTTCGGCGAGTCGAACGGCGTCGTCGACGCCTCCGTCAGATAGCTGCCGACGGCGCGGAACACGAGGTCGCCGGCGCCGATCCCGCGCCGATAGCTCGTCTCGATGTCGACGCCGCGCGTCCTCGCCTCGTCCACATTGATGTAGACATTGAAGATGCTGTCGACCGTGCCGTCGGGCGCGCGCACGATCTGATCGCAGAACGAGCCGAACTCGAAGCAGTAGTCCATGATCCGCTGGTTGCCGATCTGCGAGATCGCGCCGTTGATCTTGATGTCGTAGTAGTCGACCGAGAGACCGAGCCCCGGCACGGCAACCGGCTGAAACACGAACCCGAAGGTGATCGTGTCGGAGTTCTCGGGCTCAACCTCGGGATTGCCGCCGATGACGGTGCGGATCGTGTAAGTCGGCTCGTCGGGGAGGAACCGGTCGGTGATGTTCGCGCCCGTGCTCGTCACGTCGAACCGCTCGGACAGGCTTCCCGCGCGGATGTCGCGGGAGCGCGTGAGCCGGAACCGCCACGCGTCCGTGATCTGCCAGTCGAGCCCGACCTTCCAGGCCCAGACGCCGCCGCTGCCTTCGTAGTCGGCGAAGCGCGTGGCGAGGCTCAGATCGAGCGCCTGGGCGCCCGCGGCGTCGCGCGCCAGCGGGATCGAGGTCTCGCCGAAAACCTCCCACACCGAGAAGCCGCCCTTGATGGTGGGGCCGCCCGCTCGGTCGATCAGGTTGTAGCCCTCGTACACCGGCGGGAGGCCGCGATAGAGCAGGTTGCCGTCCTCGTCGAAGGCCGTGACCGGCCCGTTCGGCGGCACCGGAATCGGGCTGCCGCCCGCGTTCCCGCCGACCTGGTCGAGCCGGTCCTCCCGCCAGCTCGTGCCGGTGGCGACGAAGATCGGCCCGGCCCAGCTTTCGGCGACCTCGCCGTCGACCATGAACTCGGCCGCATGCTGCGTCACGTCGGCATTCAGCCACATCGAATCGTGGACCCAGTCGCGTGCCGCCTGGCTCTCGTTACCGAGGCCGAAGACGTTGATCGGCACGCAGCCATCGTCCGGCTGGATCAGCGTGGACGCGCAGATGATCTCCCCGCTGCTCAGATCCCGGATCGCGTCGACGCCGCGGAAGAACCGGTCGACGCGGAAGCCGTAGAGCTCGAGATCACGGTTCGCCGCGCCGTATTGGTAGTAGGCGTTGTATCGCCAGCGCTCGCCGAGGCCGCCTTCGACGGCCGCCGTGATCGAGACCATGTCGCCGGTCAGCGGCGCCTTGGCGTTATTCAGCGGATCCCGCTCCGGAATTTGCTTGTGCAGCTGGAAGGACTCGATGCCTTCCTCCTGCATGCGCGTGCGGATTTCCTCGGGCAGAAACGGGTTGTCGTCGTAGATCGTCAGCGCCCACGGCGTGGTGAAGACGTAGCCGAACTTCGCGTTCTCGATCTTGTTGTAACCGTAAAGACCCTGAACGTAGAACTGCGTGTCCTCGCCGATGTCGATGCTCGCACGCGCGAAGAGGCTGCCTCGCTCCTGCCCCGCGAGCACCATGTCGTCGCGGTCGCGCTGGTCGCCGCAGCCGCCGACCTGCGAGCCCGCAATCTCGCCTTCGGCCTGCGCACGCAGCGCCCCCGAGTCGAGGATCTCGCCGTCGCAGAACTCGGCCGGCGTCCCGTCCTCCAGGAACTGGATGCCCGCGAGCGGGCCGGTGCGGATCAATCCCCCGTAGGTGTACGTGCGCGACTTGACGTTCGCCACCCGGATTCGCTGCGGCAGCACGTTCGGCTCTCCAGCCGCGTTCGTGCCGAAATTGATCGTTCCCCAGCTGTCGAACCAGTCGCGGTCGTCGTAGTTCGGAATGCCTTCCGCGCGGTAGTACTCCGCGCCGACGACCACATGACTTCGCTCGCCGACCGGAAATCCACCCGCGAACGACGCGCGCGTGTTCTCGTTGTCGCCGACGTCGCTGATGCCGCCCTGGAGGTTGCTCGAGAAGCCGGTGAAATCGCTGTCGATGATGAAATTCGTGACGCCCGTGATCGCGTCCGAGCCGTAAGCCGCCGACGCGCCGCCGGTGACGACCTCGGTGCGCTCGATCAGCATCTGCGGGAACATGTTGATGTCGACGGTGCTCAGCCGGTTCGACGGCACGACCCGTCGGCCGTCGAGCAGCACGAGCGTGCGGTTCGACCCGACGCCGCGCAGATTCAGCGTGCTTTGACCGCCCACGGTCGTCCACGAGCCGGCCGTCTCCACCGTGTTGTTGTTCATGAAAAGCGGCAGCTGGTCGAGCGAATCCATCAGCGTGCCGGGGGCGAGGTACTCGAGCTCGTCCGCGGTCATCACGGTCACCGGCGTCGGCGTGGTCATGCCGGTGCGCTGAATACGCGTCCCGGTGACTTGAATCTCCTCGATCGCAGCCGGCGGCTCCTGTCCGTGAGCGACCCCCACCGCGGCCGACGCGAGCGCCAGGCTCACCGCGGCGCGCAGCACACCGCCGCGATTCCTAGCATCGAGCGAACCTCCCCATTGCGCGGCGCCGCGGCTCGCGCGATCTTCACGTCGAAACATCGTTCCGAGCGTCCCCCCTTTTTCGAGCACCGGTCTGGTCGGGCGCGAGCTCGCGTCCGCCGGCCGAATTGTCGTGTATGAGCCCCTGTACGACTCTGCCGAACGTCCCGGGCAAGTTCCACCCGACGAGCTATTAGCATGGCTATAGATTTTTCAAGAGTAAGGAACGGTGCGGTACGACACTGCCGGGACGAGCGAAAGACGAACGCAGGCGCCTACTCGAACAGCGACAGCCCGCGGTTGCGCGCCACGTACTCCGCGACGTGCTCGCGGTAGTAGCGTGCGGCGCGCCGCGTGAGCTCCCCGCCTCCGGCGGGGAACACGACCTCCCGGCCATCGCCGAGCCGCAGGCTCGCGACCGGCATGACCTCGCGCGTCGCGCTCGTCAGGAAGCACTCCGTGGCCCGCGCCGCGTCGCGCTCGCCGATCTCGCGCTCGAACGTCGGCAGCCCGCGGGCGCGGCAGGCCTCGTGAACGGCGGCCTTCGTCAGGCCTTTCAGGTTCCGCGCCTTCTGCGAAGGCGTCACGAGCTCGCCGTCGATCACGAAGAAGACGTTGCTGTTCGATGCCTCGGTCACGAGGCCCGCGTCGTTCAGCATCAGGCAATCGTCCGCGCCGAGCGCGCGCGCCTCGATGAGCCCCAGGACGTTGTTGAGGTAGTTGCCGCCCTTGATGTTCGGGTCGAGGGCGCTGCCCGAGTTGCGCCGCGTCTCGGGCACGACGAGGCGGACGCCGCGATCGTAGAGCTCGCGTCTCCACGCCGGCGCCCGGTTCACGATGATCACGCAGGAGGGCGTCAGCGTCTCCGCCGGGAAAAGATCGATCGGGCCGACGCCGCGCGTGACGGTGTAGCGCACATACACGTCGGTGCGCGAGCGCGCGGCGCCGGTGGCGGCGACGACCGTCCGGATACGCCGCGTCATCTCCGCCTTGTCGAGACCGATCTCGAGGCGGATCATCGCGGCCGAGTTCCGGAAGCGCTCCCAGTGCTCGTCGTAGAAGAGCGGCACGCCGTCGTACGTGCGAAACACCTCGTAGACCGAGTCGCCGTAGAGGAAGCCCCTGTCGAGCACCGGAACCTTCGCGTCCTCGGTCGGCGTGACGACGCCGTCGACGCTGGTCATGCTCCGGAAGTGATCGGTCAACCGTCGCCCTCGTACCGGCGCTCGAGCCGCTTGCCGAAGCCGGTCAGGATCTCGTAGCTGATCGTGCCGGCGGCGGCCGCGATCTCGTCGAGGGTCGTTTCCTTGCCGACCAGCTCGACGTAGTCGCCCGGCCCGATCTCGCCGGGCGGCACGGACGAGACGTCGAGGCACGTCAGATCCATCGACACGCGCCCGACGACCGGAAGCCGCCGCCCGTTGAACGATGCCGCGCAGCGGTTGCCGACCGCGCGCGGATAGCCGTCGGCGTAGCCTACTCCGCACACGGCGAGGCGGCACGGTGGGCGGGCCACGTAGGTGGCGCCGTACCCGACGGTCGTCGCCTCGGCGACGTCGCGGACCTGAACGATCCGAGCGCGCAGCGTCACGACCGGCTCGACCGGGCTCGGCCGATCGACGAACGGATTGCCGCCGAACAGGCCGATGCCCGCGCGCACGAGGTCGCCGCGGTGCGCGGGACTGAGAAATACGCCGGCCGAGTTCGCGATCGACGTCCGCGCGGCGGGAAGCTTCGCGCGGAGCGCGTCGAAGCGCCGCAGCTGGTCGGCGTTCAGCGGGTGCTCCGGCTCGTCCGCGCACGCGAGATGAGTCATGACGTACTCGATCACGAGCCCGTCGAGCAGCTCCGGCCGGCGCGCGATCGCGTCGATCTCGGCCGCATCGAGGCCGAGCCGCGACATGCCGGTGTCGACGTGCAGGATCGCGGCAACCCCTCCGGCCGCGCGATAGCGCTCCACTTGCTCGAGCGAGTTCAGGACCGGCGTCAGCGCCGCGTCGAGAAGGAGCTTCTCGTCGCCCGCAGCGACGCCGTCGAGCACGTAGATTCGCACCTGCGGCAGCAGCCGCCGCAGCTCGTCGCCTTCCGCGGCGCTCGCGACGAAAAACCGCCGGCAGCCTTCCCGCGCGAGCCGGCGCGCCACCGGCACGAGACCGAGGCCGTACGCGTCGGCTTTGAGGACCGCTGCGCATTCGGACGGTGCGGCGGCGTCGCGGACCCGGCGGTAGTTCCGCGCGAGCGCGTCGAGGTCGACGATCAGCACGCCCGGCGCGGCCGGAGCCGACGGGCTGAACGAGGGCAGCGGAAACGAGTACGAATACGCCACTACGACGGTCTCCGGCCGCCTGCGGCGATCCGCGCGGCGGACCGGAGAAGCGTCCGGGCCGGCCGATACGGCGTCGAGGCAGACGTGCTCATCGGGCGCAGACTATGGCCCAATCGGGCCGCCGGCGCGGTCGATTCCGTCAATTCGGAGGCAATCCGATGACGAAATATGGCGGGGCCGACGGTGGACGCTTCCGGCGGCCGGTCGTCGGGCGAGGCGGCGCTCATCGTGCGCCGTCCAGCGTCACCTTCACGACCTCGGCGCCGTCGTCGTCGCTCGCGACGCGGTACGCGCCGACGCCTGCCGGCACGAGCGCGCTCTCGCCGCGCGCGAGCGAGCCGAGCAGGCGCCCTTCCTCGTTCAGAACGTCGACGCGACCCGCGATCGCGTGCAGCGTGTGCGCGGCCTCGGCCGGCACGACCGCCGGCGTCCCCGGCGACGGGCACAGGTGCTCGAGCGCGAAGCTCGGGTCCGCGACCGAGCGATAGACGCCGGCGCGATCGAGCACGCGGCGCGCCAGCAGCTCTTCCGGAGCGACGCGCCGCAGGTTCAATCCGGCGATCGCGGTATCGATGTCGATGCGCCGCAGCGGGAAGCGCACGTTGTCCCAGGCCCGGAACGTCGGTCCCGGCCGCCGGATCTCGAGCGCGAGGATCTCGCGGCCTTCGGGATTGCCGAGCGCATGGACCTCGGCCGACGGTACGCCGCCCGGCGCGACGACGCGCGCCGGGCTCGCGTTGTGCACGATCGTGCCGGCCGCGACCGGAATCTCGTTCATGCGGTCGAGCACCCACCAGTAAACGTCCTTCAGCCGCTCGAGGAGCTCGGCCGCCGCGGACCATCCGGCGCCGCCGAGGACATCGCGGAGCTCGTCGGGGAGATCGGCGAGCCCCGCTTCCCGGGCCGCGAGCCACGGCGCGAGTAGCGTCTGCAGCCGCGCCGTGCTCAAGCGCGTGCCGATCGTCTCGAGCAGCCGCTGCTGGCGCGCGCGCCCGGCCCGAAGCTCCTGCTCGAGCCGTTCGGGGTCCACGTCGTCGTTGAAGCCGACGCGAATCGTCGCGCCCGGATCCGCTTCGATCACGACATACACCTCCGTGTGACCGGCCGGATGGCCCTGCACGGACAGCAGTTCCTTGACGTCGAGCGTCTTCGGCAGCAGCGGAAACGCGCCGCCGTGAGCGCGGGCGAGCGCGGGCCCGAGCAGGACGTCGGCATGCCGGCGCAGCAGCGCGGGCAGCGCGAGCTCGGAGCCGTCCTCGAAGCGCAGCCGGCTCGGATACGCGCGCGCCTCCTCGTCCGCGTCGTAGGCCGCGATCTCGAACGCCTCGCCGAGCCCCGAGCCCGTGAGCCGCGCCTGGTCGGGCAGCGGGCAGAGCCCCTTGTAGGCTCGAATGCGCATGCCGCCCCACGGCCGCTCGACGAAGTTCCAGGCGAGCGGCTTCAGCAGACCGGCCGCGACGCGATCGAGCGCACGCTCGTCACCGTCCATGATGGCCTGCGCGATCGTCTTCGGAGCCGCCACTGCGCGAATGTCCCTCGGAGAAGCGCGAGCAGTATGCCACGGATTTTTATGTCAAAACGTGACTGAGTACCAGGTCGCATGTATTCAAAGTCTGTAGGCTCGGCCCCTCGAAGCGGCAACGATCGGACGAAATGGCTAACCCGCGGGAATTAGCCGAGCAGGCTTTCGCCCTCCTTCAGGACGCTCTGCGCGATTCGGAAGCGCGTGCGGCGAAGCTGAACGAGGAGCTTGGCCGCAAGCGCTCCCCGAAGAATCGGCTCGAGGAGCAGGTCGACGTGCTGCGGCATCGCCTCGAGAACGTCGAGGCCGAGCGCGACCGCTTCCAGCGCGAGGTCGGTCAGCTCGAGGAGGTCGTCGCGGCCGAGCGCGCGAAGGTCGAGCAGCTGAAGAAGAAGCTCGAGGTCGCGGAATCCGGGCCCGAGAAGCTCACGAAGAAGGAAGTCAACTTCTGGCGCTCGAAGATCGACGACTTCGATCAATCGAGCCGCGAGTACAAGGCCCGTCTCGCCCAGTTGCGCCACGAGCTGAACGCGCGCGACGAGCTGATCGCGAAGCTGACCGCGGCTGGCGGCGCCGGCGGCACCGACGCGGCCGAGGTCCGGCGCTCGCTCGAGGCCGAAATCGAACGCCTGCGTGAGACGCTGACCGAGCGGGAGAGCCGGATCGCGCAGCTTTCGGCGGAGCTCGAGCGGCTGCGGCTCGACGTTTTCGCTCAGCACGACCGCCGGCGGCAGCTGGAGAACGATCTCGAGGACGGCCGGGCGGCATTACGCCGCCGCGACGAGCAGATCGAGGCGCTCACCGCGCAGAACGCACGCTCCCTGGCCGAAGCGGACGAGCTTCGCGCGACGCTCCGCGAGCGCGACGAGCGGCTCGAGTCGCTCACGTCCGAGGCGTCGCGGCTGCGGGCCGAGGCGGCCGAGGAGCGGCAGCGCTCGACGTCGCTGCAGGAGCGGCACGCGCGGCTGGAATCGGAGGTCGAAGCGTCGCGGCAGGCCGCCGAATCCGTTTCGAGCGACCTGCAAGGCGCGCGTGCGGAGGCCGAGCGGCTGCGCGCCGCGCTGCAAGAGCGCGAAGCCGCGCTCGCGGACGCGGAAGCCTCGCTCGCGAACGCGCTCGCGCGCGCCGAGGAGCTGCAGGCGTCGATCGAGACGCACGGCACCGACGCGGAGCAGCTGCGGGCAGCGCTCGATGCCGCCCGGCGGGAGGCCGAGCAGCTCGCGGAACGGAACCGGGCGCTCGACGCCGATGCGGCGGCGCTTCGCAGCCAGCTCGACGAGGCCGCACGCGAGAAGGACCGCCTCGCGGCCGAGCTCGACGCGCGCCGCGCGGAGCTCGAGGCGGCGGCCGGCGACCGGGAGCGCGACGGCGCGCGCGCGGCCGAGCTCGAAGGGCAGCTGCGCACGGCCGAGGAGCGCGCCGCCGGGCTCGAGCGCGAGCTCGCCGAATCCCGAGAGCGGACCGGAGGGCTCGAGCGCGAGCTGACCGAATTCCGAGAGCGGGCGGAACAGCTCGCGCGCGAGCTTGCTGGATCCCGAGAGCGAGCGGAACACCTCGAGCACGAGCTCGCCGAATCCCGAGAGCGAGCGAAACGCTTCGAACGCGAGCTCGCCGAATCCGGAGCGCGGGCGGAACGCTTCGAGCGCGAGCTCGAGGAAGTCCGAGCGCGCGCCGAGTCGGCCGAGCAAGAAGCCGGCGGCGCCAATGCGCGCGCCGCCGAGCTCGAGCAGGCGCTCCGGGAGGCGCGCGAGCAGGCGGCCAGCCTCGAGGAGTCCCTCCAAGCGGCGGTCGATCAGATCGGCGGGCTCGAGCAGGAGCTTCGCGAGGAGAAGGAGTGCACCGATAACCTGAGCGAGGTGGCGAACGAGCGGCGCGAGATCATCACGAAGCTCGAGGATCGCCTCGCGGAGGCCGAGGAGCGCTACGAGGAAGCGAAGTGGCGCCTCGGCAAGGCGCAGCACTTCGAGCGGCTCGTGAAGCGCCGCAAGCGGCTGATCGCCGCGCTGATCGAGCGCATCCGTGCGAAGCACAAGGCGAACACGGCGCTGAAGGCCGGCCTCGACGGCCTGCGCACTTACAAGGCCGCGGCCGAAGCGAAGCAGCACGAGCTCCTCGCGCGCATCGACCGGCTGCAGGCGAAGATCAAGGAGCAGGAGGAAACGCTCGCGCGACATCACGGCGCGACGCACGCGAAGGAGCAGCTCGTCGAGTCGGCCGCGCGCATCGCGGAGCTCGAGAAACGGGCGAAGGATCAGGTCGAGATCATCCAGGCCCTCGAGGACGAGCTGAAGACCGCGAAGGCGCTGAACCAGGCACGGACCGACCGCAGCGCCGAGCTCGATGAGCTGCGGCGCGAGCTCGACGCGAAGAACGAGCTGATCGCGCGGCTCGAGAAGGACTCCGACGAGCAGCAGCGCAAGCTGACGAAGCTGCGAAGCTCGGAGACCGAGACGCAGCGCCTGAAGGGCATCTCCGATAAGCAAAAGGCGCACATCGACGCGCTCGAGCGGGAGGTCGCCGCGCTCCGCGAAGCCGTGGCGCGCCAGGCCAACGGAGCGGACCCGAAGGGCGGCGCCGCGAAGCGGCCGCCGGATGCGGAGCAGACCGCGCGCCTACGGAATCGGATCAAGGAGCACGAAACGACGATCGCGAAGCTCACCGAATCGGTCGAAGCGTGGAAGCGCAAGTACGAATTTCTCGCGGCCGAAGCACCGGACGCGTACAAGACGGCCGCGGAGAAATGAGGCTCGGGGACGATGCCTTCCGTGGCAGCGCACCTGGGTTGGCCGCCGCTCGCTGACGGGTCGATCGACCTCGCGGCGCTCGGCGCCGCGTATCTCGCGGTCATCGCGAATGTGATCATCGCGGCCGGCGCGTTCGCGGCCGCCCGCCGATTCCTCGTCGTCAGCCCGAACAAGGGTGCGAAGGACTATGCGCTCTACGCCTGCGCGGTCCTGACGGTAATGCTCGCGGCCACCGTCCTCGAGAACGAGGTGCAGCCGCCGGGGGCCGCCGCCCTGCCCTACGCGGGCGTGCCGCAGCTGCTCGCGCTCCTCGCGCTGCATGCGGCGGCGTACCGCAGAACGGGCCCGGCCAGCGTCACGCTCGCCGCCTCCGGCGCGGCCGGGGCGATCGGCAGCGTCGCGATCGCCGCGGCGGCGAGCGACGCAATCCGCGCGGCGCACTGGGCGGCGGCGCTCGCGCTCGCCCTCCTCCTGTGGCTCCTCGCACGGCGGTCGGTGTCGACGAAGCGCGCGTACGTCCGCTCCGCGTCGATCTACGTGGAATCGAAAGAAGCCGCGCCCGCGCCGAGCGCGGCGCCTTCCGGGCTCGGATGGCGGCACATCGCGGCGCTTGCGGCATCCACGGCCGTGCTCGCGGTGTTGAACCGCGGTCTTCGCGTCGGCGCGCTCGGCGACGTCCGCCTCGTCGCCGCGGCCGCCGACGCGCTGCTCCTCCTCGGGGCCACGGCCGCCGTCTGCGCGATCCCGGCCGCCGCTTACTGGCTCGTGAAGCGCGCTTGGCTGCCGGAGCTGACGCGTTTCGTCTGGCTCGTGTGGCTCGTCGTCGGCTTCACGTTTACGTACGGCAGCTATCTCGAGCGGCTGTGAGCCCGAGGGCCTAAGGCCCGGCCGCGAACGCCGTCAATCGGCGCACGAGATGCGGCTCGAGATCGCGGCGCACGCGCTCGGGGTCGTTCACGTCGCAAAGATCGGCGATCTGCGTGACCTCGAGATCGGCATAGCCGCAGGGGTGGATGCGCCGAAACGGCGACAAGTCCATCGCAACGTTCAACGCGAGCCCGTGGTACGAGCAGTAGCGCCTCAGCCGCAAGCCGATGGCCGCGAGCTTCCGCCCGCCCACGTACACGCCCGGCGCGTCCCGCCGCGGCTGCGCGTCGATTCCGTACGCGGCGACCGTGTCGACGACCGCTGATTCGAGCGCCTGCACGAGCGTGCGAACGTTGAGATTCAGGCGGCGGATGTCGGCAAGGACGTAGGCCACGACCTGCCCCGGCCCGTGGTACGTGACCTGGCCGCCGCGATCGATCTGCACGACCGGGACGTCGCCCGGCGCGATCAAATGCGACCGGTCGGCGTTCAAGCCGAGCGTGAAGACCGGCGGGTGCTCGACGAACCAGATCTCGTCGCGTGTCTCGGCGCTCCGCGCTTCCGTGAACGCGCGCATCTCCGCCCAGACCGGCTCGAGCGGCCGGCGGCCGAGATCGCGGACGACGAATTCCGCCCGCGAGCGGGGGGTCGGGTCGGCGGCGGGCGGCGCGGCGCTCACAGCACCATCAGGATGTCGTCGTTCGAGGTCAGCTCGCGGTAGAGCGCGTCGACCTGCGCGCGGCTGTCCGCGTGCACGACGATCGTGAGGCTCGCGTAGCTTTCGCGACGGCTCAGCTGCTCGGAAACATCCGTCGCATCGAGCGATCCGAAGTGGCGCTCGACGATCGAGATCGTGGTGCGGCGAAACGCGGGGACGTTGCGGCCGAACACCTTGATCGGCAGCCGGCACGGAAATTTCAGCAGGGATTCGGAGTCACTCATCGTCCTCGAGCCGCATCAGGAGAGCGTGCTTCACCCGCGTCCACAACCCGCCCACGGAGACCGCGTCGAGCACGACGAGCGGCGCCGTCAGCAGCGGCTCGCCGTCCAGCGAGACGCTGACCTCGCCGATCTCGACGTTCGACTGGACGGGCGCGACGAGCGCGGCGGGCAGCTGCATCACGGCGGAGAGCGCGCCGTAGGCACCCCGCGGGATCGTCACGTAAACGTCCTGCGTGAGCCCGACCGCGGCGCTGTCCGCAACACCCTTCCAGACCCTCGCCGCGCCGATGGGTTCCCCTTTCGCGAACAGCTTGTACGTCTCGAAGGCCGAGAACCCGTAGTCGAGCAGCGACTGCGCGGCCGAGCGCCGCGCGCGGCTCGAATCCGCGCCGAGCACCACGGCCACGAGGCGCCTGCCCTCGCGGGCGGCCGTGACGACGATGCAGTACCCGGCGCGGCTCGTATAGCCCGTCTTCAGCCCGTCCACGCTCGGGTCCCGCCGAAGCAGCCGGTTGCGGTTGTACTGCCGGATGCCGTTGTACGTGAACTCCCGCTCGGCGTAGAGCGAGTGGTACTCCGGAAAGTCGTCGACGAGGGCGCGCGCGAGCACGGCCAGGTCCCGGGCCGTGGTCAAGTGCCCGGCGGCGGGCAGGCCGGTCGCGTTGCGGAACGTCGTCGACGCCATGCCGAGCGCGGCCGCGCGCTCGTTCATCATCGCGACGAACGCCTCCTCGGAGCCGGCCACGTGCTCGGCGAGCGCGACGGCCGCGTCGTTGCCGGACTGCACGATGAGCCCGTGCAGCAGGTCCGCGACCGCGACCTCGGTGCCGACCTCGATGAACATCCGCGACCCGCCGGTCCGCCAGGCCTTCTCGCTGACGAGCACCCGATCGTCCGGCGCAATGCGGCCGTTGCGGAGCGCGTCGAAGACGACGTAGGCGGTCATCAGCTTGGTCAGGCTCGCGGGCGGCAGCGGACGGTCCGCGTTCGCTTCGGCGAGGACGCTCCCGGTGACGTGATCGACGAGCAGATACGCCTCGGCCGGAACGGACGGCGGAGACGCGACGCCGCTCGCGTTCGCGTGGCCCGCGGCCGCGAGCGCCGCCGCGAGCACCCAGCAACACATCGCATAGGTTTTGCGAGCCGCTCTCACGCCCCGAGCCGCGCGCTCAGGGTCCGACGACGAGCCGGGTATCTGCGACGCCGACGCGACGCAGCCCCTCGGTGACGCGGTCGTATTCCGCGACGGTCGTGAACGGCCCGAGGCGCACGCGATGAAGCCGGTCGTCCGATCCCGACACGACGAACACCTTGTCGAAGCCGCTGTCGCGAAGCCGCTCGACGAGCTGCGCGGCGTTGTCCCGCTGCGAGAACGCGCCGACCTGGATGAAGAGAGCGCCCGAGCCGCGCTCCTCGCGTGCGGGCGACGCCGCGTGCGCCTCGCTGATCAGCGAGAGGGCCGCGCGCCTTTCGCGACGGGACCGCCGCCCGCGGGCCTCGGCGACGATCGGCGCGGCCCCGAGCGCGCGCACTTCGACCCGCGCGGTGCCGGCGCGTACCATGTCGAGCGCCTCCGCGGCCGCATAGGACAAGTCGATGATGCGATCGTCGACGAACGGGCCGCGATCGTTGACCTTGACGATGACGCGCCGGCCGTTGTCGAGGTTAGTCACCTCGACCCAGGTGGGCAGCGGCAGCGTCTTGTGCGCCGCCGTCATCGCGTTCATGTCGTACCGCTCGCCGCTCGACGTCCGATGCCGGTGGAACTTGCGCCCGTACCATGACGCGATGCCCCGCTCGACGAAGCCGTCGCTCGACTCGAGCACGTAGTAGCGCTTGCCGAGCACCTCGTAGAACGGCGGGTTGCCGAGCGCGCTTCGCGGCGGGTTGATCGGGTCCGGCGCGCGCGCGGACGCCCGCTCCGGCCGCGACGCGCAGCCCCACTGGAGCAGCGCGAGCAGGACACACATCAGGGCCGCGCAGCGGCGCACGCGAAGGCCCATCGTCAGCCGCTTCCGGCCGAGGCGGTACGATGCGCGTCGAGGATCGCGCGGCTCAACTCGTGCGCGGCGAGCGCGTACTTGGCGCTGCGGTTGTACCGCGTGATCACGCGAAAGTTGTGGTACCCGGCCCAATACTCGAGCGCCTCCGCGCCGCCCTCGAGCGCGAGAATCGTCGCCGGCATGTCCTCCGCCCGCTCGGCCGGCAGCGCGTAGCCGAGACGCCTCAACGCGCCCACCGTGTAGTCGAGCTCGAGGCCGTTCGCCGGAGAATGCCCGGACCAGGCGTCGGTCAGGGTGACGCGGTCGGCGACCGGCCCGGACTCCCGCCAGCCGTGCGCCTTGAAGTAGTTCGCGACGCTCGCGAGGATGTCGTCCCAATCGCCCCACAGATCGCGCCGGCCGTCGCCGTCGGCGTCGACCGCATAGGCGCGGAAGCTCGACGGGATGAACTGCCCGGCGCCCATCGCGCCGGCATAGGAGCCGACCGCGTCGAAGAACTCCGCACCTTCGTCACGCGCGAGCAGAAAGAAGGACTCGAGCTCCGACGCGAAGAAATCCGCGCGCGGCGGATACGCGAACGCGAGGGTCGCGAGCGCATCGAGCACGCGGTAGCTGCCCATGCGGCGACCGAAGTAGGTCTCGACGCCGACGATCGCGACGAGGATCTCCGGCGCGACGCCGTAGCTTTCGCTCGCGCGAGCGATCTCGGCCGCGTGCGCCTGCCAGAACTCGGCACCCGCGGCGATCCGCTCCGGCGTGAGAAAAATTTCCCGGTACTCGTACCACGGCACGACGCGCTCCGCCGGCCGCGCAATGGTCTCGAGGATCTTCTCGTTGATCTCGACGCCGGCGAGCGCGCTCTCGACTTCGTCGGCCGCGAATCCGTGGCGCGACACCATGCGCTCGACGAACGCCGCCTTGGCATGCTCGACCGCGTCGGGATCCGCGTCGGCAGAAGCCGAACCGGCAACCAGCCCGACGAGAAGAGCGAGGAGCAGGCTGCTGCGCGACGCGTTCCGGATCGTCATGCCGGTAGCAACTTCCTGTGGCCGTTGATCGCCGCGAGGATACCGAAACCGGCCATCAGGGTCACCATCGACGTGCCGCCGGCGCTGACGAGCGGCAACGGCACACCGACGACGGGAAGCAGCCCCGAGACCATTCCCGCGTTGACGAACACGTAGACGAAGAACGTGAGACTGAGCGTTCCCGCGAGCAGGCGCGTGAAAGTGTCCTGAGCCTGCGCGGCGATGTACAGGCCGCGCCCGATCAGCACGAGGTAGAGGCCGAGCAGCAACAGCAGGCCGAGCAGGCCGAACTCCTCGGCCAGGACGGCGAAGATGAAGTCGGTGGACCGCTCCGGCAGGAACTCGAGGTGGGCCTGCGTGCCGTTCAGCCATCCCTTGCCGAAGAGATGCCCCGAGCCGATCGCGATCTTCGACTGAATGATGTTGTACCCGGCGCCGAGCGGATCGGACTCGGGATTCAGAAACGTGAGCACGCGCGCGCGCTGATAATCGAGCATCGACATCCACAGCAGCGGTGCGAGTCCGAGGCACAGCGCGACTGCGAACGCGATCAGCCGCACGCTGATGCCGGCGAGGAGCACCGTGAGGCCGCCGGCGGCGATGACGAGCAGCGCCGTGCCGAGGTCCGGCTGCTCCGCGATCAGCACGGACGGCACGGCGACGATCAGCAGGAGCACGAGCAGCTGCGGAAACGTCGGCGGCAACGTGCGGTCGTGCATGAACCACGCGACCATCATCGGGGCGGCGAGCTTCATCAGCTCGGACGGCTGAAAGCGCATGATGCCGATGTCGAGCCAGCGCTGTGCGCCCTGGCTGATCTCGCCTTCGACGGCCACCGCGAGCAGCAAGCCGAGCACGCCGCAGTAGAGCCACGGCGCCCACAGGCGAAGATATCGCGGCGGGAGCTGCGCCAACACGAAGAACGCGGCGAAGCCGGCCGCCGCGCGCACGCCCTGGCGGGCGACGCGCCCGAGATCCTCACCGACGGCGCTGTACAGGACGACGAGACCGATCGCCGTGACGGCGAGCAGTGTCAACAGCAGCGGCAGATCGACGACCAGCCTCCCGAGCAGCGGCCGGCCGAGCGTCTTGCGGGTCTTCGCCCCCCATTCAAGGCTGGCGAGCGACATAGTCCCCGATCTCGGCGGCGGGCCGGGCCGCGAAGTAGGCGTCGAGCATCTTGCGCGCGACCGGCGCGGCCGCGCTGCTTCCGCCGCCGCCGTTCTCGACGACGACGGCGACAGCGATCTCCGGCGCTTCGGCCGGCGCATAGGCGATGAACAGACCGTGGTCGCGCAGGCGCTCGTCGATCTCCTCCGGGTCGTAGTCCTCTTCCTGCTCGAGGGTGAAGACCTGCGCGGTGCCCGTCTTGCCGGCCACGACGTACTCGGTGCCGAGCATCGCGGTGCGCCCCGAGCCGCGTGGTTCCGTCGTCACGCCGACCATCGCCTGATGGATCGTCTCCCAGTGCTCGGGCGCAATCTCGACCGGAGGCAGCGCCTCGGGCTCGAGCCGGTGCATCTCGCCGTCGACCGGATCCTGCGTAGCGATCAAGAGCCGCGGCCGGAAGCGCCGGCCCCGGGCCGCGAGCACGGCCGTGGCGTTCGCGAGCTGCAGCGGCGTCACGAGCGTGTACCCCTGGCCGATCCCGGTGATCACCGTCTCGCCCGGAAACCAGACCTGATCTTCCGGTCTGCTGAACGCGTTGCGCTTCCACTCGCGCGACGGCACGACGCCGCCGACCTCGCCCGCGATGTCGATGCCGGTCGGCGCGCCGAAGCCGAACCCGGCGAGCGCCGCGGCCATCCGATCGATGCCGAGCTCGACCGCGAGCTGGTAGTAGTAGACGTCGCAGGACTGGACGATCGCATCGTGAAGGTCGACGGTTCCGTGCCCCTGAGGCCGCCAGTCGCGATAGCGATGGCTGTGCCCGGGAAGCGTGTAGAAGCCCGGACAATAGACGGTGCCGTGCGCAAGCTCGGTCTCGTGGTGCAAGCCTGCGAGGCCGATGAACGGCTTGATCGTCGAGCCGGGCGGATAGCGTCCTGCGAGCGCGCGGTTGAAGAGCGGCTTGTCGGGATCGGTGTTCAGCGCGGCGAAGTCCGAGCGGCTCAAGCCGCCGGAGAGGCGGTTCGGATCGAAGCTCGGCGCGCTGACGAGCGCGAGCACGTCGCCGTTCGCCGGGTCGATCGCGACGGCGGCGCCGCGCAGCCCGGCGAAAGCCTGCTGCGTCGCGAGCTGCAGCCGCATGTCGAGCGACAGCACGACGTTGCGGCCGGGCACCGGCCACTTCGTCTCGAGCCCGGCGATGCCGCCGTCGCCGGTGGCCGAAGCCGGGTCGTACAGCACGCGGCCTTGAGCGTTCACGACCTGCTGGCGATAGCCGACCTGCCCGTGCAGCACGTCCTCGTAGCTGCGCTCGATCCCGCTCTTGCCGATTTGCGACGTGGCCGCATAGTTGCTCCGGTCGATGCGCTCGAGATCATAGGTGCTGATGCTGCCGACGTAGCCGACGGCGTGGGCGCTCGCCGGGCCGAACGGGTAGTAGCGGATCAGCCCCTCCTGGATGTCGATGCCGGAAAAGCGGTGCCTGCGGACCGCGAACCGCGCCGCTTCGGTCTCCGTCAGATCCCGCAGCTTCACGCGCTCGAATGCGCGGTGCGAGCGGATCAGGTCGACGAGCACCGTATGCTCGCTCGGGTCTATCAGATCGAGCGACTCGAGGTCGCGCAGCACGGCGTCGAGGTCGTCGATCTGCTCGGGAATCGCCACGAGCTGCCAGATCGGCACGTTCTCCGCGATGATCAGCCCGTTGCGGTCGAAGACGAGCCCGCGCGTCGGCGGCAGCGGCTCGATTCGCAAGCGGTTGTCCTGCGACAGCTCGCTGAAGCGCTGATAGTCGACGATCTGCAATTGCACGAGCCGCGCGACGAGCACGCCGGTCAGCACGACGACGACGACGGCCGCGCCGATCACGCGCGACAAAAAGAGCCGCTGCTCGCGCCAGTGGTCCTTCAGCGTCTGCGAGCGTTTCGCCATCGGCAGTCAGAGCCTCGCGGGCGCGTGCTCGCGCCCATGGTCGAACGCGGACCAGACGAGCAGCCACAGCAGCGTGCCGGACAGGACCGGCTGCCATCGCTCGCCGATCGGCACCGTGCGTCCGGCGACGCCGTCCGCCCAGAACAGCACGAACTCGTAGAGCGCGAGCACCACGGCGACCGCGATCGTGCATTGCGACAACGGGAACGCGCGCAGGCGCAGGCGGAAGCGCCGCACCAGGTACACGACCGTGACGAGCGCGAGCGCGTGCTGGCCGAGAAGCGCCCCGGTGAGCGCGTCGAGCCCGAGGCCGATCACGAATGCCGCCAACAGGCCGAACGCGGGCGGCGACGCGAGCGACCAGTAGATTAAGGTGACCGGAATCCAATCCGGCTTGAACGCCGCGGCCGACGGCGGCAGAGGCAGGGCCGTGAGGAGCAGCGCGAGGAACAACGTGAGCCCCGGGGCGAGCCTCATCGCGGCGCCGCCTCCGCAAGGCTCGCTGCGGCACTCCGGTCCGCCGTCGGGTCGGAAAGCTCGTCGTCGTCCCCCGTCCAGACGAGCAGCACCTCGCTGTCGCGGTCGAGCGCGGCCGCAGGCTCGGCGATGACCTCCGCGAACGACTGGCCGGGACGCATGTGCACTTCGACGACGCGGCCGACCGGATAGCCCGCCGGGAAGACGCCGCCGAGGCCGGACGAGAGCAGCAGATCCCCGATCTGGATATCGGCGCTGTTCGTCAGATACGGCAAGCGCAGCCGGCCGCTGTCGCCGGTGCCGACCGCGATCGTGCGCAAGCCGTTGCGATTCACGATGACCGGGACGGCATGGTCGGCGTCGGTGATCAGCACCGCTTCCGACGTCAACGGACCGACTTCGACGATCTGACCGACGACACCGTTCGCGTCGAGCAGCGCCTGCCCGACATACGCGCCGTCGATTTCGCCGCGGTTCACATTGAACCGTTGACGGTACGGATCGAGATCGACGGCGAGAATCTCCGCGACGAGCACGCGGTCCGTGACCCGTGCCGTGGAATCGAGCAGCTCTCTGAGACGCGCGTTCTCGGCCTCGAGCGCGTCGAGCCGCTGCAGCCGCGCGTTCGCGAGCAGCAGCTCGCGCTCGAGGCTGGCGTTCTCCTCGAGCAGCGCGCTCCGCTCGGCGAGTGTGACGCGCGCCCATCGCCATGCGCTGAACGGCGCGTCGACGAGCAGCCGCACCGGGTAGAGCGCGAGCGACAGCGCCTGGCGGACCGGCGTGAGGTGCTCCTCGCGGTGATCCACGACCATCAGCGCGCAGCTCGCGAGCGCGAGCAGGAGAAAGCGGGCCCCGAGCGGGGCGCCCCCGCGGCCGAGACCGTCCGTTGCTGTGCTTGGAGCGCCCATGCCCACCCCGCGGCGCGCAGCCTCCCCTTAGGACCCCCGAGCTCGAGGCGGCAGTTGTTCGCTAACGAGATCGCCCGAGACCGAGTGCCCTGCAAGGCCCGAGCCTACTCCACCGAAAAGGCCGCAGGCCCGTACTCGTCCAACAGCTCGAGAACGCGACCGCCGCCCCGCGCGACGCAGGTCAACGGGTCGTCTGCGACGACCACCGGCAAGCCGGTTTCTTCGGTCAGCAGCTTGTCGATGTCCGTAAGCAGCGCGCCGCCCCCGGTCAGCACGATCCCGCGCTCGGCAACGTCTGCGCCGAGCTCGGGCGGCGTCTGTTCCAGGGCGACTTTGACGGCTCCGACGATGCCTTGCAAGGGCTCCTGTAACGCTTCGAGGATTTCGTTGCTGTTTAACGTAAACGCGCGCGGAACCCCCTCGGAAAGGTTCCGGCCCTTGACTGAGATCTCCTTCACATCTTGGCCCGGATAGGCCGATCCGATCTCGTGCTTGATCCGCTCGGCGGTCGCCTCCCCGATCAGGATCCCGTAGTTCCGGCGGACATAGTTCGTGATGGCCTCGTCGAACCGGTCGCCGCCGATCCGGACCGACGCCGCATAGACGATCCCGTTCAGCGAGATGACGGCGACCTCCGACGTGCCGCCCCCGATGTCGAGCACCATCGAGCCGCGGGCCTCGTGCACGGGCATCCCGGCGCCCATCGCCGCCGCCATCGGCTCTTCGACGAGATAGACCTTCCGGGCGCCGGCACCTTCGGCGGATTCGCGGATCGCGCGCCGCTCGACCTGGGTGGAGCCGTAGGGCACGCAGACCAGCACGCGCGGGCTCGGCCGAAAGTAGCGCGACCCGTGCGCCTTCTTGATGAAGTACTGGAGCATCTTCTCGGTGACGCTGAAGTCGGCGATCACGCCGTCCTTCAAGGGCCGGATCGCCGTGATGTGACCCGGCGTGCGACCGAGCATGTTCTTCGCTTCGGTGCCGACCGCCTCGAGGACTTTGCCGCCGCGCCCCGGCTCCTCGCGGATCGCGACGACGGAAGGCTCGTTCAGGACGATGCCGCGGCCTCGGACGTAAATCAGAGTGTTCGCGGTGCCCAAGTCGATGGATAAATCGTTCGAGAAATACCCGAGAAAGCTCTTCAACATTGGGCGCCAAAGCCGCGGAAAAATAAATGCGGCGACTTTAGCAACGGGTAGGACAATCGGCAAGCGAAGTGTATTCTAATGAGACTTCGGTCACCGGTCGGTTCTTTCCATGCTCGACGAGCAAGACATCGCGAAGCTCTGTGAGCTCGCGCGACTCGAGATCACGAGCGACGAGATCGCGGACGTGTCGGCGAAGCTTTCCGACATCGTCGAGATGGTCGGGCAGCTACAGGCCGTGCCCACCGACGGGGTCGTCCCGATGGCGCATCCCCTCGACCGGCCGCAGCGGCTGCGAGACGATGTCGTCACCGAGACCGATCGGCGCGAGCTCTACCAGCGCAACGCGCCGGCCGTCGAGCGGGGGCTGTATCTCGTGCCGAAAGTCATCGACTGACCGCCCAAATAAGGTGTCAGACACCTTTTTTCCCGCGAAAATGGTGTCCGACACCTTTGTCTAACTCTCCACCGATGCACGAACTCACGCTGGCTCAGCTCTCCGAGGCATTACGCGCGCGCCGCATGTCGGCCGTGGAGGTCGCGCGGCATTACCTCGCGCGCATCGCGCGCTTCGACGACGCGCTGAACGCGTTCATCACCGTCACCGAGGAGGAGGCGCTCGCGGAGGCCGAGGCGGCCGATCGGCGGCTCGCGGACGGCTCCGCGGGGCCGCTGACCGGCATCCCGATCGCGCACAAGGACATCTTCTGCACGGCGGGCGTGAAGACGTCGTGCGGCTCGCGGATGCTCGACAATTTCGTGTCTCCGTACGACGCGACGGTCGTCGAGCGGCTGAACGACGCGGGCGCCGTGACGCTCGGCAAGACGAACATGGACGAGTTCGCGATGGGCTCGTCGAACGAGACGAGCTTCTACGGGCCGGTGCGCAACCCGTGGGATCCTGCACTGGTGCCAGGCGGCTCGTCGGGCGGCTCGGCTGCCGCGGTCGCCGCGCGCATCGCACCGGCGGCCACCGGCACCGACACCGGCGGCTCGATCCGCCAACCGGCCGCGCTGTCGGGCATCACGGGCCTCAAGCCGACCTACGGCCGCGTGTCGCGCTACGGCCTCGTGGCGTACGCCTCGTCGCTCGACCAGGCCGGGCCGGTCGCGAGTAAGCCCCAGGGATAGCGACGCAACGTACGTACTGACGCCGCTATCGAGGGCGACGCTGAACA
>DASVDR010000032.1 GCA_036381015.1 Gammaproteobacteria bacterium | reverse complement strand
GCCTGCCGACGAAGTGCCATGTGAGAGGCAACTTTGCGAGCTCGGCCATCTTCGGCAACGCTTCTTGCACGTAGCTCTCGCCGAAATTCGTGACGCCTGCACGATGTGCAGCCGCGATCGCGGACGCCGGTTGTTGCTTGCTGACGGCGACGATCGTCACGCTCTCGGGTGAGCGACCGACATGCTTTGCAGAGCGCGCGACGCGTTCGAATATTTGTGCCAAATGGTCCGTGATTTGAGTCACGCTTTGCCGGCAGCCCTTGGCTATACTGTCAACTTCGCGCCCTTCTCACGAGGGCACGGACCCCTGCTAAAGGAGCGCCATGGCCGCGGTCGATATTGCGCAACTGCTCGCGTTTGCCGTCAAGAACAACGCTTCGGACTTGCACTTGTCATCCGGTGTTCCGCCGATCATTCGCGTCGACGGCGACGTCAAGCGCATCAACATGCCGCCACTGAAGCACAAAGAAGTGCACAGTATGGTTTACGACATCATGAACGACAAGCAGCGCAAGGACTTCGAAGAGTTCTTGGAGACTGACTTCTCGTTCGAGATTCCGAAGCTCGCGCGCTTCCGCGTCAACGCGTTCAATCAGAACCGCGGCTGCGCCGCAGTGTTCCGCACCATTCCGTCGCAGATCTTGAGCCTCGACGATCTCGGCGCGCCGCGCATTTTCAAAGACATCGCGATGCACCCGCGCGGCCTCGTGCTCGTCACGGGCCCCACGGGCTCCGGTAAGTCGACGACGCTCGCCGCGATGGTCGACTACGTCAACGACAACAAGCCCGATCACATCATCACGATCGAGGACCCGATCGAGTTCGTGCACGAGAGCAAGCGCTCGCTGATCAATCAGCGCGAGCTGCATCGCGACACGCACGGGTTCAGCGAGGCGTTGCGCTCGGCGTTGCGCGAAGACCCCGACGTCATCCTCGTCGGCGAGATGCGCGACCTCGAGACGATCCGCCTCGCGCTGACGGCCGCCGAGACGGGCCACCTCGTGTTCGGCACGCTGCACACGAGCTCCGCGGCGAAGACGATCGACCGCGTCGTCGACGTGTTCCCCGCCGCCGAGAAGGAGATGGTGCGGAGCATGCTTTCGGAGTCGCTGCGCGCGGTCATCTCGCAAACGCTCCTGAAGCGGATCGGCGGAGGGCGCGTCGCCGCGCACGAGATCATGATCGGCACGCCGGCGATCCGTAACTTGATCCGCGAAGGCAAGATCGCACAGATGTATTCGGCGATTCAGACCGGCCAGGCGCAGGGGATGCAGACATTGGATCAGAACCTTCAGGAGCTGATGATGAAGGGGCTGATCACGAAGGAGGAAGCGCGCTTCAGGGCCGTCATCAAGGAAAATTTCTGATCGGCGCCGCAGCGCGGCCGAGCGGCGAGCGGATCGAGCGAGATGGAACGCGACCAAGCAGTACGACTCACGCAGAACCTTCTGAGGAAGATGGTCGAGCACAAGGGCTCGGACCTCTTCATCACGGCCGATTTTCCTCCCGCGATCAAGATCGACGGCGAGATAAAGCCGTTCGCCGATCGCCCGCTCACGTCCGCGCAGAGCTCGCTGATCGTGCGCTCGATCATGAACGACAAGCAGGCGAAGGAGTTCGACGCCACGAAGGAGTGCAACTTCGCGATCGCGCCGCAGGGCATCGGCCGCTTTCGAGTAAGCGCATTCGTGGCTCAGGGGCACGTCGGGGCGGTCATTCGGCAGATCGTCACGAAGATCCCCACGTTCGAGGATCTGGACCTCCCGCCGCAGCTCAAGGACGTCGCGATGACGAAGCGCGGGCTTTGCCTCGTCGTCGGCGGCACCGGGTCGGGAAAGTCCACGACGCTCGCCGCGATGATCGGCCATCGCAACGAGAACAGCCACGGTCACATCATCACCATCGAGGACCCGGTGGAGTTCGTGCACCCGCACCGCGGCTGCGTCGTCACGCACCGGGAGGTGGGGGTCGACACCGAAAGCTGGCACAGCGCGCTGAAGAACACGCTGCGTCAGGCGCCGGACGTGATCATGATCGGCGAGATTCGCGACCGCGAGACGATGCAGTACGGCATCCAGTTCGCCGAGACCGGGCATCTCTGCGTGGCCACGCTCCATGCGAACAGCGCGAACCAGGCGCTCGACCGCATCATCAACTTCTTCCCGGAGGAGCGGCGTCACCAGCTTTTGATGGATTTGTCGCTGAACATCACGGCGTTGATCTCGCAGCGGCTGATCCCGCGAGAGAACGGCATGGGCCGCGTTGCCGCGATGGAGATCATGCTGTCCTCGCCGCTGATCAGCGACTTGATCTTCCGCGGCGAGGTCGCGGCCATCAAGGACGTGATGGCGAAGTCGAACCGGCTCGGAATGCAGACCTTCGATCAGGCGCTGTTCCAGCTCTACGAGGACGGCGTCATTTCCTACGACGAGGCGATCCGCAACGCCGACTCGAAGAACGAGCTGCGCCTGAGGATCAAGCTGCAGAGCAAGCGGGAAGGGGCCGCGGCGGCCGAGCAGGCCGAGAGCCTGCAGCTCCTCGAGGACGAGCGCGCCGCCCGTTTCTAGCGGCCGCTCGGTGAACGAACCATCTTGTCCTTCCGGGGTGCGGCAACAGTGCAGCGTGAGTGCGACTCGCGTGCTTCCGCGTCCGACAGCGCTCTTTCGAGCCCCGGCACCCAGATCGGGCGCGGAGGCCCCGGCACGCCAACCGGGCGGGGAGCCGGACGTGCGAGAGGCCCTTTCGGGACCGTCCGCGCCAGGGACAGGGACGGCGCGGACGGAGCCTCCAGGGACGGATTTACGGCGTTCCCGAAAGGGCCTCTCGCACGTCCGGCTCCCCGCTTACGCGCCGATCGTCGCTATCGCGCGGCACCCTCTTCGCTCGCGCGGAGCCGTCGCTATCGCGCCGAGCTGATCGCTGCGATCACGCACCCGAAGCTGGAAGGCCGCTATCGTCGTCAGACCCACGAACGAGAAGCGTAACGCGCCCGAATGAACGTCAAGCCCCTCTTCAAGCTGATGGTGGACAAGAAGGCGTCAGACCTCTTCTTCACCACCTACGCGCCCGTCATGATCAAGATCGACGGCAAGATCATGCCGGTGAATCAGCTCGAGCTGACGCCGAAGATGGTGCGCCAAGCGGCGCTCGAGCTGATGAACGAAACGCAGCTCGAGGCGTTCACCCGCGATCTCGAGATCGACTTCGCGATATCGGAGCCCGGCCTCGGCCGCTTCCGCGTCAATATCTTCCACCAGCGCGGCAACGTCGCGATGGTGCTGCGCTTCATCACGCCGGAGCTGCCGCGGCTCGAGGAGCTCGGCATGCCCGACTGCCTGAAGGACCTCGTCATGCTGCGCCGCGGGCTGATCCTTATGGTCGGGGCCGCGGGATCGGGAAAATCCACGACACTTGCCGCGATGATCGATTACCGGAACCGGCATTCGGCGTCGCACATCATCACGATCGAGGATCCGATCGAGTTCCTGCACACGAACCAGAAGTCCATCGTCAACCAGCGCGAGCTCGGGCTCGACACGCACTCGTTCGAGCGGGCGCTGCGCAGCGCGATGCGCGAGGCGCCGGACGTCGTGCTGATCGGCGAGATCCGCGACCGCCCGACGATGCAGGCCGCGATCGACCTCGCGGGCACCGGGCACCTCGCGATCGCCACGCTGCACGCGAACAACGCGCCCGAGACTCTCGACCGCATCATCAACATGTATCCGAACGATCAGCACGGTCAGGTGCTGATGGATCTCGCACAGTACGTCCGCGCGATCATCTCGCAGCGCCTCGTGCGGGCGAAGGAAGGCCGGCGCGTCGCGGCGGTCGAGGTCATGCTGAACACGCCGCATCTTTCGGAGATGATCCTCAAAGGCGACATCTCCGGCGTCAAGGAAGCGTTCAAGGAGACCCGCGAGCCCGGCATGCAGACTTTCGACGAGGCCCTGTTCGATCTCTACCGAAAGGGCGTGATCAGCATGGAGGAGGCGCTCTCGAACGCCGACTCGCGCAGCAATCTCGAGGCGAAGATCAACTTCGGCTGAGCGCCTGACCGCCGAAAGCGGCGGGAAAAACCTCGCGCGCCTCGAAGACCGGGCCGTCGACGCACACTCGTTTCATCGCCGGACCCGCAGCCGTCTGCACGAGCACCGTGCAGCCGGCGCAGCCCCCGACGCCGCAGGCCATATACTCTTCGACCGCGACCTGGCACGGCAGGTCGAACTCGGCCGCGAGCACGGCGAGCGCGTGCAGCATCGGCTCCGGGCCGCAGCCGATCAGCTGCGTCTCGGCAAGCGCGCTCGGCGCAAGCGTCTCCAGCCATGCGCGCGCGAGCGACGTGACGAACCCCGGGTAAGCGCCTTCGAGGCCGGCGTTGCTCGCGAGGCGCGACGGCACGCCGATGCGCTCGAGCAGGAGCATCGCGTGCGATGCCGCGGGCGGGATGCCGGGAACCTCGAGGTCGGAGCGGACGAGGTCGAACGGGAACGGCAGCTCCGAGCCCATCAGCACGAGCGGAGCGCGGAAGGCCGGGTCCGCGCGCAAGCGCTCGGCCGCGAAGATCATCGGCGGTATCCCGACGCCGCCGCCGACCGCGACGACTCGGGGCCGCGACGGATCCGGAGCGAAGCTTCGGCCGATCGGTGCGAGCATGCTGATGCGCTCGCCGGGCCCGCGCTCCGCGAGCTTCGCAAGGCCGGCGCCGACGGGTTTGTAGAGGAACTCGAGCCAGCCCTGCTCGGGGTCCGCGCGCATGATCGACAGCGGCCGCCGGAGCGGCACGGACGGATCGCACGTGATGTGCGCGAAGCTTCCGGGCGCCGCGCTGCGGGCAGCCTTTGGCGCCGCGACGCGCAGCACGAATTGCCGGGCCGCGCGGTGCTCGTGCGCGACGATCTCCGCCTCCTCGAGGTGGATCGTGCCGCGATGCTCAGCGCTCATTCGCCGCTTCGTTCATCCATTGCTCGGCGATGAGGCAGGCCGCGCGCCGGTCGATCGCGCCCTTCGCTGCCGACCGGCGCGGCGCGCCTTCGCGCCTGCGCTCGCGCAGATCCGAGGCCGCCGCCGAGGACGTGAACGCTTCGTCGACCGTGTCGACCGGCAGGTGATAGCGCCGCGCCAGAGCCGCGGCAAACGCCCGCGCTCGCGCCGCCACGGCCGACGGGCCCGTGGAGCCTTCCGGCACGCCGACGACCAGATGCGCCGGCCGCCACTCGCGGACCAGGTCGTCCAACGCTGCCCACGGCGTGTCTCGGCCGACGGTCAGGGTCGTGAGCGGAGAGGCGGTGCGCGTGTGAAGGTTGCCGGTGGCGACGCCGATGCGCCGGAGGCCGAAGTCGAACGCGAGCACGACCTCCGCTTTGCGGCCTTCGGTCACGAAGGAGGCTCTGCGCTCTCACGCGTGGCCGGCATAGCTCGCGAGCTGATGGATGTCGACGCCGAGGAGACCGGCCGCGGCCCGCCAGCGCTGCTCGAACGGCGTCTCGAACAGCACGCGGTGGTCGGCCGGAACGCTGAGCCATGCGTTCGCGGCGAGCTCCGCTTCGAGCTGACCGGAATCCCACCCCGCATACCCGAGAGCGACGAGCACCGGATCCGGCCCCTCGCCGCGCGCCATCGCACCGAGAATGTCTTGAGACACGGTGACCTTGATGCCTGCGCCCGTGTCGAGCGTCGAATCGTACGGCTCGGCGGAGCGGTGAAGCACGAACCCGCGGTCGCGCTGCACGGGGCCGCCGGCGAGCACCGGTTGCGCGGCGAGGCGCGCGTCGCGCGCGTCGAGCGAAAGCTGCCGAAACACCTCCTTCAGCAGCATCTCGGTGGGGCGGTTGATGATGATTCCCATCGCCCCTTCCTCGTCGTGCTTACAGATGTAAGTGACGGTCTCGTTGAAGTTCGGATCGCCCATCGCGGGCATTGCGATCAGGAAGTGATCCTGGAGTGACCGCACCGGCTGAACCTCGTGTTCCTCGACACGAAGATTCTATCCCAGCACGCCGGGCGGCGTCGCGGCGTGAAACCGGCGGAGCGTCGCGCTTTCGCGACGGCCGTTACCGTGCCTTGACGCCCGCGGTGCCGCCGCTGAAATCCCATTCATAGGCGAACCGAAGGACGTCGTACTGCGCCTTGATCTCGGCGGGGAGCGGCTCGAAAGGCGCGGCGAGGCGCAGGATCGTCAACGCCGCCTGGTCGAGACGCGGATCGCCGGACGAACGGCGCACGACGATGTCTTCGAGCCGGCCGTCCGCGGTGATCGCGACCTCGAGCGTCGGCCGGGCGAGGCCCGCTTGCCCGACGAGCGCCGCCGGGAAGTTCGCGGTGCCGACCCGCTCGACGCGCCGTCGCCACCCGTCGAGATACGCGGCGAGGATCGATTCGCGCGTCGTCGGCGACGGCAGCCGATCGCTGTCGTCACCGTCCGGCAGCGCGGCGCGCGCGTCGATTTCCATCGCGAGCGTTTGCTGCGCGGCGCGGTCCAGCATCGCCGCCGCGGTCCGAGCGGAGGCGGCGGGCGGCACCTCCGCCGCGTTCGGCAACCCTTGGATGCGGCGGTCGGACGGGCTCTGCGTCACGAGCTGCTCTGCCGACGGCGCGGGCTCCTGCGGCTGCGCATCGAGCGCATCGGCCCCTTCCACGGTCCCGTCGCGGCTCGCCGGCGCGCTTCCGGCGAGCGTCGTCGTCGGCCGCAGCCCGTCGGCCGCGCGGCCGCCGCCCGTTTGGTTCACCTGCGCGAGCCACTCGGTATCCTCGGGCGGCCGGTCGAGCGCGTTCGTGTCGACGACCAGCGTGACGTTCAGCGAGGGCGGCGCGCCGCTTTCGTCGAGCGGCCCGGACGTGAACGTGACGCCGAGGATCAGCACGCCGTGCGCCAGCGCGGCCACGAAGAGCGTCGAGCTCAAACGGTCGGCCGTCACGCGCGCGCGGCGCCGGGCGGCGTTCGCCGCGGGCGCGCCGTCCGCCGGCCTCTCAGGACCCGCTTCCGACATGCTCCGGATCGTCTGAAACGAGCCGCCGCCTCATGGCATCGGTCAGCTCCACGTGTCCGTCCGCGTCGACTCGCAGCGCGGCGTCGATGCCGAGCGCCCGGGCGACGCTACGCCAATCGTCGCCGGCGACGAAGAGCGCCGTGGCCGCGGCGTCGGCAAGCACGCCCTGCGCGGCGACCACGGTCACGGACTGCGTCTCGTCGGCCGGATAGCCGGTCCGCGGATCGAGGATGTGGTGGAAGCGCCGTCCGTCGCGCTCGACGTACCGCTCGTAGTCGCCGGACGTGAAGGCTGCCTCCCCGTCGCCGAGCTCGATGATGCCGAGGACGTCGTCGGCGCGCGGGTGCTGGATGCCGACACGCCAAGGCCTTCCGCCACGCGAGCCGAGCACGCGGAGGTCCCCGCCCGCGTTCACGAGGGCGTTGCGGATGCCGCGGCTGCGAAACATTTCGATGATCCGGTCCACGGCCGCGCCCTTCGCGATGCCGCCGAGATCGAGCATGACCTTCGCTTTCGCGCGGATGCGCCGGCCTTGGATCTCGAGCGCGGCGATGCTCGAGCCCGAGCCGAGCCACGCCTCGATCGCTGCCGGCCCGGGCGGCGCCGACGGGTGCGCCAGCGTCGAATTGAAGCCCCACAGCTCGACGAGCTTGGCGACGCCGGGATCGAAGCGGCCGCCGCTCAGCTCCGAGTAGCGCTTGGCGTCGCGAAGGACGGCCGCCATCTCCTCGCTGACGACCGTCTCGCGCCCGGCGGCCAGCGCCTCGTTCAGCCGCGCGAGCTCGCCTTCGGCCCATGGGTAGTAGTCGATCTCGAAGCGGCGCAGCATCGCTTCGACGTCGGCGAGCGCCGCTTCGGCCGTCCGTGCCGGAGCCTCCAGCGCGACGTCGACCCACGTGCCCATCGAATAGAGCCGCCGCTCGACGAGGCGGGGCCGGTCCGTGCAGCCGCCCGCCGCGATCGCCGCGGCGAGCAGGGCCGCGGCGGCCGCACGCCGGTAACGGGCGCGCGGCATCGATTCCCGGTGCGGCACGGAAAGGTGCATGCGTCGCGATTACCTCGGCAGGCGCCGCTCGACGGCGTCGAGCAGTCTAGCAGCGATGTCGAGGCCGAATTCCCGATCCAATTCACGGATTCCGGTGGGGCTCGTGACGTTGATCTCGGTGAGGTAGTCGCCGATGACGTCGAGCCCGGCGAACAGCACCCCCTTCGCCGCGAGCGTCGGACCGACCTCGGACGCGAGCCAGCGGTCGCGGGCGGTCAGCGGCCGGCCCTCCCCGCGGGCGCCCATCACGAGGTTGCCGCGGCTGTCGCCGGGCGCCGGGATGCGCGCGAGCGCGTAGTCGATCGGCTCGCCGTCGACGAGCAGCACGCGCTTGTCGCCGTCCACGATCTCCGGCACGTAGCGCTGCGCCATCGTGAACCGGGCGCCGTCGCGCGTCAGCGTCTCGATGATCACGTTCGTGTTCGGATCGCCGTGCGCGACGACGAATATCGATTTGCCGCCCATCCCGTCGAGCGGCTTCAGCACGATCTTCGACTGCTCGGCGAGGAATTCGAGAAGCTCCGTACGCGAGCGGGTAATCAGCGTCGGCGGCGTGCAATGCGGGAACCAGGCCGTGTACACCTTCTCATTGATCTCGCGAAGGCTCGACGGACGATTCACGACGAGCAGGCCGCGGTTCTCGGCCAGCTGGAGGATGTACGTCGTGTAAATGTACTCCATGTCGAACGGCGGATCCTTGCGCATCAGGACCGCGTCGAGCGTCTCGAGCCCGGCGCTCCACGGCTCGCCGTACTCGAACCATTGCTCGGGGTCGTCCTCCACGTGCAGGAACCGGCCGCGCCCGATCGGCGCGCCTTCCCGAACCGACAAGCCGCCCTGCAAAAGGTAGACGATGCGCCAGCCGCGCCGTTGAGCGGCGAGCAGCATCGCGAGCGTGGAATCCTTCTTCGGCTTGATCGTCTCGATCGGATCCATGACCACGCCGAGGAGGCGTGCACCGTTGTCCATCCGTTCCTCGCTTTTTTTGAGTGCAGGTTCGCAGTTTGACGGAAAAAGGCAACGCTACCATAGCGCGCACGGCCGGGCGCGCCGGGCGGCGCCGGGGCAAGCCGATAAAGTCGACGCGACCGTATCGTCGGCGCCACGCGCCGAGCGCGAGGTCGTTGGAAGCGCCTTATCAATATGTTAAAAGGCGCGTTGAATTTCGCAGGGTGCCGCTCCTGGTCCGGGAGAGCGGCGGACGCACTTGCTGCCTGAGGAGAGCTGCGTGCCGAGCCGTAACGCCGTCAGCCCGAAGTCGAGCCTTCAGGGGCTCAAGATCCTCGTGATCGACGACAGCAAGACGATCCGCCGCACGGCCGAGACGCTGCTCGCGAAGGAAGGCTGCTCGGTCTTCACCGCGGTGGACGGCTTCGATGCCTTGTCGAAGATCGCCGACCACCAGCCGGACATCATTTTCGTCGACATCATGATGCCGCGGCTCGACGGCTACCAGACGTGCTCGCTGATCAAGCACAACAAGATGTTCAAGGACACGCCGGTGATCATGCTGTCGAGCAAGGACGGGCTGTTCGATCGGGCGCGGGGGCGCCTGGTCGGCTCGGAGCAGTACCTGACGAAGCCGTTCACGAAGGACGAGCTGCTCGGCGCGATCTTGAGCCATGTGTCGCGCTGAGGGGGGCGAGAATCATCCATGAACGCGCCTTCATGAATGATTCGGGGTTGAGGGTAGACCGATGGCGTTGATCATGATCGTCGACGACTCTCCGACCGAGGTGCACGTGATGAAGACGGCGCTCGAGAAGCACGGCTTCGACACGGTCTCGGCCGCGGACGGCTCGGAGTGCATCCACCTCGCCCGCGAGATGCGCCCGGACCTGATTCTGATGGATGTCGTGATGCCCGGCGTGAACGGCTTCCAAGCCACGCGGACGCTCACTCGGGACCCGCTGACGCGATCCATTCCGGTCGTCATGATCACGACGAAGAGCCAGGAGACCGACCGCATCTGGGGCATGCGCCAGGGTGCCGTCGACTATCTCGTCAAGCCGGTCAGCGAAGCCGTGCTGGTCGCGAAGGCGAACGAGGTGCTGGACCGGTCAGAGGGGCGCGAGGCTTGAGCCTCGCAGCGCTGCGTCAACAGCCGTTCGAGCTCCTGCTCGAGCTGGAACGGCTCGCGCGCGCCGCGGTCCAGGCCCGCGACGGGTCCGACCACGCGGGCGACGAATGGGTCGGCGTGGGATTTCGGCTCGGCAGCGAGCATTTCGTCGCCGGCCGCGGCGACATTCGCGAGGTGCTGCCGGTGCCCGAAACCATGACGCGCGTGCCGGGCGCGAAGTTCTGGCTGCGCGGGATCGCGAACGTGCGCGGTCAGCTTCTGACGGTCGTGGATATGAAGGGCTTCCTCGGGGCCGGCAGCTCGCAGCCCGACCGGCGCAACCGGATCCTCGTCGTCGCGAGCCGCGACGTGCCGACCGGGCTGATCGTCGACGAGGTCGTCGGCTTCCGCCGGTTTCCGATGGAGGATTTCCGGCAGCAGTCCCCGGCGACCGTCATTCGTTGCGACCACTACGTCGACGGCGGGTTCGTGCAGGGCGCCGAGGTGTGGCCTCGCTTCAGCCTGCTGAAGCTGCTCGAGGACGAGCAGTTCTTGAATGCGGGCGAGGCCGCGAAGAGGTGAGGGGGCGATGACCAAATCGAGCCCGTGGACGAAGCTCCTGCCGCCTCTCGCGATCGGCGCGACGGCGGCGCTCGGGGTCGCCGCGGCGCTGATGGCCGCGTCCGGCGAGCGGGGAGCGCCGCTGTTCCTGGTCGGCGCGGCGATCCTCCTGCTGCTCGTGATGATGATCGCGTACTACCGCGCCCGGGATTTTCGCCGCGCCGCCGAGATACAGGCCGAGCAGAACGAGCGCAACCAGCAGGCGATTCTCAGGCTCCTCGACGAGCTTTCGAGCCTCGCGGACGGCGATCTCACGGTGCAGGCCACGGTTACCGAGGACATCACCGGCGCGATCGCGGACTCGATCAACTATGCGATCGAGGCCCTGCGCGAGCTCGTGGCCACGATCAGCGACACGTCGCTTCTCGTCGATGCGGCGGCGAAGCAGAGCGAAGCGACGGTCAGGCATCTCGTGCGCTCGAGCGAGACGCAGGCGAAGCAGATCACGTCCGCGTCGGACGCCGTCGCGCAGATGGCGCAGTCGATCGAGGAGGTGTCCGGCAATGCCGAGCGCTGCTCCGACGTCGCCCGCCACGCGGTCGACGTCGCGCACAAGGGCGGCGAGGCCGTGCGCCGGACGATCGACGGCATGAACACGATCCGCGAGACGATTCAGGACACGTCGAAGCGGATCAAGCGCTTGGGTGAGAGCTCGCAGGAGATCGGCAACATTGTGGAGCTGATCGAGGAGATCGCCGAGCAGACGAACATTCTCGCTTTGAACGCGTCGATCGAAGCGTCCCGCGCCGGCGACGGCAGCCGCGGGTTCGCGGTCGTCGCGGACGAGGTGCAAAAGCTCGCCGAGCGCTCGACGAACGCGACCCGCAAGATCGAGGTGCTCGTGCGGACGATCCAGTCCGACACGAACGAAGCCGTCGTGTCGATGGAGCGGAGCACCACGGACGTCGTCGGCGGCGCGCTTCTCGCCGAGAACGCGGGCGCCGCGCTCGACGAGATCGAGCAGGTCTCGCACCAGATTGCGAGCCTCGTGCAGAACATCTCGGTCTCCGCCCGCGAGCAGACGGGCGCGACGGCCGCGATCATGGAAAGCATGCGCGTGCTGCGCGAAATCAGCGGCAAGACCACGGAATCGACGACGGCCGCGTCGAGCGCGATCAGCAAGCTGTCCGAGCTCGCCTCGCAGCTGCGCCGAACGATCAGCGGATTCACGCTCCCCGATCCCGCGGCCGGCACCTCCGGTGTGCTGACCCAGACGCGCGTCGCCGCGGCCCTCGCGCGCGAGGAAGCGGCGCCGGCGCCTCCGGCAGACGCTTCAGCGGAGCCCCGGCGCCGATCCGGTTGACAGCTTTCTCCCGAAGATGAGCACGGCCGATCTCGATACGATGGACGACCTCGCGGCGCATTCGCTCGACCTCGTCAGCCGCGAGCTGAATAGCACGATCGACGCGGCCCGGCGCGAGCTCGAGGATTTCGTCGACGGGCAGGCCGGGCGCGAGGCGCTGAATCGGGCGGCGGACCTCCTGCACCTCGCGAAGGGCGCGCTGAAGATCATCGAGCTTCACGGCGCCGGCATGCTTGCGGACGAGATGGAGCAGGTTTGCCGGCACGTCGTCGCGCTGAAGGACCAGGAGCGGCTCGACAGGGGCCTCGAAGCGCTGACGCGCGCGATGGTGCAGCTGCCGGCGTACCTGGACCGGGTGATGAGCGGCGGGCGCGACGTCGCGCTCGTGCTGCTGCCCCTGCTCAACGATCTCCGCGAGGTGCGCGGGTCGCCGATTCTCTCCGAAGGCTCGCTGCTGCTGCTCGACGCCGGACCGTTCGAGCGTCATCTCGCGACGCGGCCGAAGGCGGAGGCCGACCCCGAGACGTCGCGCCGTTTCCAGCAGGCGGCCCGCAAGCTTCGTCCGACTTTCCAGGCTGCGCTGCTGCACTGGATCAAGGGAGACGCCCCCGCGCAGCATCTCCAGAAGCTGATCCAGGTTAGCGCCGCGCTCGAGCGGGCCGCGTCGACCGAGCCCGTGCAGCAGCTGTGGTACGTGCTGACCGGCGTGCTGATCGCGCTCCGCGGCGGGCATCTCGAGGCGACGGTGAACCTGAAGCGCCTCGTCGGCCAGGCCGACCGCCAGCTGAAGCGGCTGATCGACGGCGGCGAGGCGGCGTGGATCGCCTCGCCGCCCGTCGATCTCCTGAACAGCCTCCTCTATTACGTGGCGCGCGCGGGCGGCCGTCACGAGCGCCTGCTGAAGATCCGCGAGACGTATCGGCTTGACGAGGCGGTGCCGCCCGAGTCGCAGCTCGCCGATGCGCGCGAAGGGCTCGCCGGCCCGAGCGTGAAGCTCATGCGCACGGTCGCCAAGGCGATCAAGGAGGACCTCTCTTCCGTGAAGGACGCGCTCGATATCTTCGTCCGTACGGGCATGGAGGACATCGAAACGCTCGAGCCTCAGCTCGACATGCTGAAGAAGATCGGCGACACGCTCGGCGTTCTCGGCCTCGAGAAGGCGCGCGCTCAGATTCAGCGCGAGGCCCGCGACCTGACGGCGATCATCGGCAGCCGCAAGATCGAGAGCCCGGCAGTGCTCGAGAAGATGGCCGCGGCGCTGCTCGACGTCGAGGACGCCCTCGACCGCGAGCTCGTGCGCGTGGTCGTCGCCGGCGGCGACGGAGCCGACGCGGAAAGCGAGTCGGAGGCGCAATACCGCCACGTGACGCAGGCCGTCATGGGCGAGTGCATCGTGAATCTCGCGAAGGTCAAGGAGGCGGTCACGCAGGTGATCGAGTCTCCGGGAGACGGGCGCGCGCTCGACCAGGTCAAGCCGCAGCTCCGCGGGATCACCGCGGGCCTCCTGATGCTGAACAAGACCAAGGCCGTCAAGGTCGTCGAGCGCATCGGTGCGGTGATCGCGAGCCGGCTCGGCCCGGGTCACAAGCCGATGAAGCCCGAGCATCTCGAGCGCCTCGCCGACGCCGTCGTCAGCGTCGAGTACTACATGGAGACGATCAGCCACGGGCGCAGCGACCCGTGGTACATGCTGGACAACGCCGGCCGGTGCCTCGACCTGCTCGAGGCGTTGCCGGCATCGAAGCCGGCCGCCGACCTGCGCCCGGCGGCGCCGGCGAAGAAAGCGGCGAAGCCGCCACCGTCCGTCATGGAGGTCGACGAGGAGCGCTCCGATCCGGAGCTTCTCGAGCTCTTCATCGAGGAGGCGAAGGAGGAGATCGCGAGCATCCAGCGCTTCCTGCCGTTGTGGGCCGAGCGGCCGGAGGATTCCGAGGCCTTGATCTCGGTGCGCCGCTCATTCCACACCCTGAAGGGCAGCGGCCGGATGGTCGGCGCGCAGATGATCGGCGAGTTCGCGTGGAGCGTCGAGAACCTGCTGAACCGGCTGATCAATCAGACGCTGGAGCCGACCCCGGCGATGGTGAAGTTCATCGGCGAGGCGGCCGAGGCGCTGCCGCACCTCGTCGAGCAGCTCGAGACCGGCATTGCACCGCGCGTCGACGTGCAGCTCCTGATGAAGCGCGCGGAGGCGTTCGCCGAAGGCGATCCCGACGCGGCGAGTCTCACGAGCGGGTCGCTGCGGATACCCGCGGGCGCGGAGGCGGCCGGCGCGTCGCCCGATCAGGCGCGGGGCGCCGGAATGGATCCCGTGCTCTCCGAGATCTTCGTGAAGGAGACGCTCGGGCACCTCGAGACGATCCGCGCCTATGTCGAAGGCGCGCGCCGCGGGGAACCGCCTTACCCGGTCGACGAGCCGGTCTATCGTGCCTGCCACACGCTGCTCGGCAGCGCGAAAATGGCCGCTTTCGCTCCGGCGGTCGCACTGGCCCGGCCGTTGTCGGAGACTCTCGGCCGGCTCTTTCAGTCGGGCGGCGGGCTCGCCGCCGAAGGCCTCGAGACGATCCACGCCGCGGCCGGCGAGATACAGCGGATGGCGGAAGCGCTGGCGGCCGGCACGCCGTACCGGCCGGACTCCGCCGTCATCTCGCGGCTTCAGCAGCTGCCGCATACGGCGGCCGCGCCCGCTACGCCCGCGGAGCAGGACGAGTCGACCGGAAGCGATACGCTCGCCCTCGATCCGGAGATCGCCGCGATATTCACGGAGGAAGCGGCGGAGATCCTCGACAACGCGGAGCTCGCGCTCGAAGCGCTGCGCGGGGATCCGGCGCGGTCGCAGTCGGTCGTCGAGCTGCAGCGGCTCCTGCACACGCTGAAAGGAGGCGCGCGGATGGCGGGCGTCGCGCCGATGGGCAACCTGAGCCATGCGCTCGAGACGTTGCTCGCCGGCATGGCCGAGAAGCGGATCGAGGCGGCGCCGGCAGCGCTCGACCTCGTGCAGCATTGTCTCGACGAGCTGCATCGGATGCGCGACCGCATCGATTCCGGGCGCGGCGTGCAGGACGCGACCGCGCTCGTCCGGCGCATCGAGGCGATCGCAGCCGGCGGGCCGGCAGAGGCCGCCCGCGAGGCCGAAGGCGAAGAGCCGACCGTGCAGCAGCCCCGCGCGGTTCCGCCGCCGGCGAGCGCGGGGGCGGCGGAGGTCGGCGCGGCCGTGTCGACCGCGCGCCCGGTCGAGTCCCGCGCGGACGAGTCGCTCGCGGCGCGGACGCTCGTGGACGAGGCGAGCGCCGGCATCGGCCCGGCGGTCGAAGCCCGCGGCGGCGAACCCGCACGCGCCGGATCGTCCCCGACGGCGCCGAGCGCCCGCCCGTCCCCGACGGCGCCGAGCGCCCGCCCGTCCCCGACGGTGCCGAGCGCCCGACCGTCCCCGACGCCGAGTGCCGTGCCGTCCGCGCCGAGCGCGCCGGCTCCGGAGGCTCCGGCCGAGCCGCCGCTCGATCGGTCCCTGGCCGCGGAAGCGGCGGCCGTCGTGCGAGGCCCGGAAGCCGCGCCGGGCGGCGATGCGCAGCCCGCCGCGGCCGAGCCCCCCGGCCGCTCGGCCGAGGCCCGCGAGCGCGCCGAGACCGCCCGCGTCGACGCCGTGCTGCTCGATGCGCTGCTGAACGGCGCCGGCGAGATCAGCATCTTCCAGTCGCGCCTGAACCAGCAGCTGCGCTCGATCGATTTCCATCTCGGCGAGCTCGGGCAAACCGTCACGCGCCTGCGGGAGCAGCTGCGCAAGCTCGAGGCGGAAACGGAGGCGCAGATCCTCTATCGCCACCAGGACGACGTGAGCGCCGAGGAAGGCTTCGACCCGCTCGAGCTCGACCGCTACTCGACGATTCAGCAGCTCTCGCGCGCGCTCGCCGAGACCGCGAACGACGTGGCGAGCATCAACGAGCTGCTGCAGGGGCTCACGACGGAGGCGGACACGCTGCTCACGCAGCAGGCCCGCGTCACGAGCGAGGTGCAGGAAGGGCTGATGCAGACGCGGATGGTGCCGTTCCAGCGCCACGTTTCGCGTCTTGCCCGAATCGTGCGTCAGGCCGCGAGCGAGACCGGCAAGAGCGCGGATCTCGTCGTGGAGGGCGCGGCCAGCGAGCTCGACCGTCAGGTCGCGGAGAGCATGCTGCCGCCTTTCGAGCACCTGCTCCGCAACGCGGTCGTGCACGGGATCGAAGCGCCGGCCGAGCGCAGGAAGGCCGGCAAGCCGGAAGGCGGCAAGGTGGAGTTGCGCATCCGCCGCGAAGGATCGGAGGTGCTGATCGAGGTGGCGGACGACGGGCGCGGCCTCGATTTCGACGCGATCCGCCGCAAGGCGTTCGAGCAAGGTCTCGTGCGCGACGCCCGGGCGATCTCCGACCAGGAGGCGGCGGAGTTGATCTTGCGGCCCGGCTTCAGCACTGCGAGCGAGCTGACCCAGGCCGCCGGGCGGGGCGTCGGCATGGACGTCGTCGACAACGAGGTCAAGAAGCTCGGCGGCTCGATGCGGATCGAATCCACGCGCGGCCGCGGCACGCGCTTCTTCATTCGCCTGCCCTACACGCTCGCGGTCACGCACGCGCTGATCGTCAACGTCGGCGACGAGACCTTCGCGCTGCCGCTGCCGACGATCGAGGGAATCACTCGCGTGCCACGCGAGAAGCTCCTCCAGATGCTCACCGAGGACGAGCCGAGGATCGAGTACGGGGGCGTCGAGTACAGGATTCAGCATCTCGGCAGCCTCGTCGGCGGCATGCCGTCGGCGCTGCCCGAGGAGGAGAGCGCGGTGTCGCTCGTGCTCGTCCGCGCGGGCGAAAGCTCGTCGGCGCTTCTGACCGACTCGCTCGAGGGCAGCCGCGAGATCGTCGTGAAGACGCTCGGCCCTCACCTCGCGAGCATCCCGGGCGTCTCCGGCGCGACGATTCTCGGCGACGGCCGCATCGTCGTGATCCTCGACGCCGGCACGCTCGTGCGCGGTCAGCACGCGAGTGTGCAGCCGCCGCTGCAGGCGGCGCCGGCGCCGCGGCAGACCACCGCGCTCGTCGTCGACGACTCCATCACGATGCGGCGCGTCACGCAGCGCCTGCTCGAGCGGCGCGGCGTGCGCGTGCTCACCGCCCGCGACGGGCTCGACGCGATCACCGTGCTTCAGGAACACGAGCCCGACATCATTCTGCTCGACATCGAGATGCCGAGGATGGACGGCTATCAGTTCGCCTCGCACGTGCGCAACGACGCAAAGCTGAAGGACGTGCCGATCGTGATGATCACGTCGCGCTCCGGCGAGAAGCACCGCGCGAAGGCGATCGAGCTCGGCGTGAACGACTACCTGAGCAAGCCGTACCAGGAGACGCAGCTGATCTCCGCGATCGAGGCGCTTCTCGGGAGGTCGCTGTGAGCGCGGAGCACCGCGAGCTCTACAGCTTGCTGATCCCTCTCGAGCAGGAGCGCCTGCTCGTGCCGCGCATGTGCGTTGCCGAGGTCATCGCTTTCGTCGAGACGAAGAGCGTGATCGGCGACGACGTGCCCGCGTGGTATCTCGGAACCATCGATTGGAACGGCCGCCAGCTGCCGATCGTGTCGTTCGACGGCGCCCGCGTCGATGACGCATCAGGCAAACGGCGCGGCCGCTCGCGCATCGTCGTCTTCCATGCCCTGACGGGCCGGCTCAAGGGCGGCTACTACGGTATCCTGACGCAGGGTTTCCCGCAGCTCGTTCGCGTGAACCGCGACGTCTTGACGCTCGACACGGAGCGGCCGATTCCTCCCGGGCATCCGGCAATCTGCCGAGTAAGGATGATCCACGAGTACCCGCTGATCCCGGACGTCGAGCGGCTCGAGGAGATGGTCGCCGGGGTCGCGCGGTCGAAGGCCGCGGCGACCGCTTGAGGCGGACGGCGAGCGGTTCGAAAGGGCCGGTCACGGCACCGGTCGTCCGCCCCAGTAGCGCGCAACACCGCGCGCCCGCCGCATGAAGTAGACGGGGCTACCGCAAATCGCCCCAAAGGGCTTGGAGGAGGCCCGCTCCGATGATCGCGGCCGTCTCGGCGCGCAGCGTGCGCGGGCCGAGCCGCATGCGCTCGAAGCCGTGCTCGTCGATGCGCTCGAGATCGGGAGAGCTGAAGCCGCCTTCCGGGCCGACCAGCAGGAACACCGCGTTCGCCGTCCGCTCGGCCGCCTCGAGCGAAGAGTCCGCGCGGGGATCGAGGACGATCCTGACGCTCGGCTGCGGCAAGCCGCCGAGTGCGTCGTCGAGCGACGCGACCTCGCGGATGTCGGGCGGCCGGTGCCGCCCGCACTGCTCGCACGCGCTTTGTGCGATCCGCCGCCAATGCGCGGCGCGCCGCTCCGCCCGGTCCGGGCCGAGCCTGACGACGGTGTAGTCCGTCGTGACCGGCCACAGCGCATGGACGCCGAGCTCGGTGACCTTCTGCACGACGAAATCCATCGCGTCCGCCTTCGGCAGCGCCTGCACCAGCGTCAGGCGCAGGTGGGACTCCGGCAGCGGCTCGACGTGGTCGAGCAACGCGAGCTCGGCATGTCGCCGTGCGAGCGACGCGATCGTGGCGTGGCGCTCCTGGCCGCGGCCGTTGAACACGAGCACGGGGTCGCCGCGGCGCAGGCGCAGCACGCTGCCGAGATAGTTCGACTCGCGCTCGCGGAGCTCTGCGCGATCGCCGCTCAGATCCAAGTCGAGGAAGAGGCGCGTGACGCGTGGGTGTTGCATCGGAATGTTCCCGGCACCGGCTCGCGACTGTGCGCCGCTGCCGATCTCGCCGTCGGGCCCTGTTGTATAGTGCGGCTCGACCCGAGCGGCCCGAAGGGCGTCCACTGTAGCATGTCATGATCATCGACAGCGGCTGGATACGCGGCGCGCGCAAGGTGCCGTCGCCGAACTGCGACCTCCGCCCGCCGGGCACGGAGCTCGGCCTGATCGTCGTGCACGGGATCAGCTTGCCGCCGAACGAGTTCGGCGGATCGTTCATCGACGAGCTGTTCGTGAACCGGCTCGATCCGAGCGCTCACCCGTATTTCGAGTCGATCGCGTCAAGGCGAGTTTCGGCCCACGTGCTGATCGCGCGCGGCGGCGAGCTGACGCAGTACGTCGGGTTCGACCAGCGGGCGTGGCATGCGGGCGTGTCGTCGTACTGCGGGCGGGAGTCCTGCAACGACTTCTCGGTCGGGATCGAGCTCGAAGGCGCCGACGACGTGCCGTACGAGCGGCCGCAGTATGCGGCCCTCGTGGAGGTCGTGCGTGCGCTCCGGCGGACCTACCCGGCGCTCGCGGGCGCCGACATCGTCGGTCATTGCGACATCGCTCCGGGCCGGAAGACCGACCCGGGCCCGGCCTTCGACTGGACGCTGCTCCGCCGCTTGCTCGCGAACGAATGAAGCTGATCGCGTTGATTTTCAGCCTCGCGCTCGAGCACGCCGCCACCCGGCGGCTCGCGCTGCGCGAGCTGCGCTGGTTCGATCCGTATTTCGACTTCGCGCTGGCGCGAGCGAAAGGCCGGGGTCGACCCGCCGCGGCCGCCGTGCTCGTGCTGTTCGTCGCCGCGGCCATCGCGCCTGTGCTTTGGGTCAGCGTGCTGCTGAAGGAGACGTTCATCCCGTGGGATCTGCCGTATCTGCTGTTCGCGGTGCTGATCGTCTTTCTGTGCCTCGGCCCGCGCGATCTCGGCGCGGAGGTCGACGAGTACTGCGAGGCGCTCGACCGCGGAGACCAGGAAAACGCCCGGCGCGTGCTCACGGAGCTTTCGGAGTCGCGGCATGCGAGCCCCCGGGACGTCGACGCGGTCGAGGAGGCGATCTTCCTCCAGGCGACCAACCGCATTTTCGGTGTCGCTTTCTGGTTCGTTGCGCTCGGCCCGGTCGGCGCGTGGCTCTTCCGGATCAGCGACCTGCTTCGGCGTCGGGCCGCGTTCGAATCCGCCCGCCGGCCCGAGGTCGCGGAGTCCGCGCTGCCGGCCGCGGAAGCGCTGCACGGCGCTCTCGCATGGATACCGGTGCGGCTCGCGGCGCTCGGGTATGCGCTCGCGGGCAGCTTCGACGACGCTTGGAATTGCTGGCGAAACGACGTTCGCGCGGAAGCCAAGCCGTTCTACGCCCGGAACGATCGGATCGCGGCAGCGGTCGGACGCGCCGCGATGACGGGGTTTCTCGAGCGGCCGGCGAACTCGAGCGCGGCCGCGCGTAACGCGATGCGGCTCGTGATGCGCACGCTGTTCATCTGGATCACCGTGATCGCGCTGATGACGATCTTCGGCTGGGCGGTATGACCGGCGCCCGTCGGTTCCGGAGCGGCGCGAAGCCGCGTCAGCGCTGCCAGAGCGTCTCGGTCGCGCCCTGCTCGATCGTCAGGCGCCGGGCGGCGACGAACAGGAAGTCCGACAGCCGGTTGAGATAACGCAAGAGCTCCGGATTCAGCTGCGCCTGCTCCGCGAGCGCCCACGCGCGGCGCTCGGCGCGCCGGCAAATCGCGCGCGCCAGATGGCACGCCGCGGCGGACCGGGTGCCGCCGGGCAGCACGAAGTCCTTCAACGGAGGCAGGTCGGCGTTCAGCGCGTCGAGCTCCTGCTCGAGCCGCTCCACGGCGGCGGCCGTGATGCCGACGTAGCCGGGCAGCGCGAGCTCGGCGCCGACCTCGAACAGCTCGTTCTGAATCCGCAGCAGACTTTCGCGCAGCCGGACGGGGACGTCCGGCTCGGCGAGGACGAGCGCGATCGCGCTGCTCGTCTCGTCGACCGTGCCGTTCGCCTCGACGCGGGCGTGGTGCTTCGGCACGCGCTCGCCGTTCGCGAGGCCGGTCGTCCCGGCGTCACCGGTGCGCGTATAGATCTTCGTCAAACGGTGTCCCATGGGAGTGAGCGAAGCCGCGTAGGTTCCGGGCATCATAGCAGCGACGGCGGCGGCCGAACGCGGTCCGTGTGCGGCGGGGGTCGGAAAAAATTGCGGACCCGGAAAAAGAAAAACCCGGCGGTGGGAGCGCCGGGTCAGACTCTTGTTGTTATCGGAGTTTACGGTTTCAAGTATGCGGCCTGGCTGTTGGTCACTCCCTATCGTCGGTCATGAGCCATATTTGTTTTGATCGTTGTTACAGCCTTTTTTCTTCTTCTTTTTCTGTTTCTTCTTCTTGTAGCGGAAGCAAATTTAACAGAACCCTTTGCTCATTCGCATCGTTTTCTGTCGGTTTGCGCACTCACTGACCCCGTAGGGGTCGCCCTCAATAGAGCAAGAGCCGTGCCATGTCCGGAAAAGACTTTCATCCGCAAAGGCTTAGAATGAATCGCAAGTCTCGGTGGCCCGATTTAGACCGATTCTTGTAAGGAATGCCGACGGCGCGCTTAGGAGATCTTGTTGCACGTATTTATTACGTCAGAAGCTTAAGCTCATGATTTAGTGACCTGCGCAAATTTGCCGACCGCAAAAGAGGGCGGATGCCGACACCCGGCTACTCGCCGCCCGACAGTCGGGCTCGGTCGAGCCACGCGCCGCCTTTGACGACCGCGGTCACGTTCAACGCATCACCGATATCGGCGAGCGGGTCTCCGTCGACGACGACGAAGTCGGCGAGCTTGCCGGCCTCGAGAGTGCCGAGCTGCGCCCCGAGCCCGAGCGCGAGGGCGTTCGACGCCGTCGCGATCCGCAGCGCCTGGTCGGGCGGAAGGCCGGCTTCGACGAGCAATGCGAGCTCGACGTGAACGCCGAGGCCGTACGGCACGACCGGCGCCTCGGTCCCCGCGGCGACCTGGCCGCCGCTACGGACGAGCCGCGCGAGAGTCTCCTCGAGCGTGTCGAGCCGTCCATCGAAACCGCTCCGATCGCGCCACGTCGCCCGCTCCTCGGCGCTGTAGAGCCGGCGAAGGATGTCGCCGTCGTCGACGAGCGCAGGGACGGCCGACGCACCGCCGGCTGCCCCGAGAGCCGTCGTGACGACCGTGCCGGACGCGACGAGCGTGCTGAAGACGTCGTCGTAGTAGAGCCCGAGCGGCGAGGTTCGCGCGAGCGACGGCGCTGCGGCGCTCGCGTGCTCCGCGGCGAGGAACGGTGCAACGGCGCGGGACGGCGAGAACAGCGACGCGGCGATCTCGATCCGCGACGCGGGGCGGACCGGTATCGGCGAGTCGGCGGCGCCGACCGGAGGCGCGAGCCCGCCGACCGGCGACACGACGAGGCGCGGGCCGAGCCGCCTGCCGCTCGCCCACGATTCGGCCCGCTCGAAGGCGGACGCGACGTCGTCCGTCAGCTCCCGGACAGTGGTGACGCCGTGCGCGAGCCAAAGCCGGCCGAGCCGCTCGCCGCCGACGGCGGCGTGATGGGCGTGCACGTCGATCAGGCCCGGGATGATCGCCGCGTCACGGGCGTCGACGACACGTGCGGGCAGCGGCAGCGCACCGTGATCGACGATCGCCGTGATGCGCTGCCCTTCGATGTGGATGTCGACGTCGCGGCGGTAATCGCTGCGAATGCCGTCGAACAGGCGGCCGGCGCGCACGACGTAAGGCTCGCTCGGCGCCGGCGGCTCCCACTCGAGCGGGGGCAGCGCGTCGACGTCGGCGGCCGCGGCGCCCTCGGCCGGGGCTTCGGACGCCGGCGCAGCCCGCTCGGCCGGCGCTTCGGATGCCGGCGCCGTGCGCACGGTGCCGGTCGCGACGTCGACGCGGAGAATCGCGTCGCGGCGGGGCGCGGCGGGACTCGAGTGGACCGCGACCGCGAGCCGCTCCTCGTTCTCCCAGTACGGGCGTGCCGGCCCGATCAGCCCTTCGGCAAGCGTGCGGACGGCGCCGCCGTCGAGATCGAGCACGCGGAGCGCCGCCTCGCCGAGCGTCTCGAAGCCCGTGGTCTCGAGGTAGGCCACGCGGCGGCCGTCCGGCGAGATCGCGGGTCGGTACGCCTTCTCCGGCCGGCGCGTCAGCTGCGTCAGCACGCCGCCCGGGAGCGTGACGCGCCAGAGATCTACGAAGCCCGCGCGGTCGCTCGCGAACACGGCGAACGTGCCGTCGGGCGAGACGTCCGCATCGAACTCGACGAACGGGTCGTCGGTGAGCCGGCGCAGGTCGCTTCGGCGGCCTACGAGCCAGAGATCGCCGAGGGCCGTGAACACGGCGACGCGACCGTCGCTCGACCGATCGACGCCGGTGACGCCGAGCACCCGATGCGGGCCGGCGGCGTCGAGCGCGGTGCCGAACGGCGGGGGCGACGCGGGCTCGAGGCCGACCGCGGCGAACAGAGGGACAGGTCGCCGCGTGACGTGCGCGATCCGGCGCCGCCAAATGCGCCCGTCCGCGGTGTACAGGTATTCGCCGGGGCCGGACCATGCGGCGCGCGACTCGAACACGTCCTCGGTCCGCGTCAGGGTCTTCAGCACGGGCTCGGGAGAGAGCAGCAGCATCTCGAGCGCGCTCGCGGCGGGCGCGTCCGCCGTCGCGCGCCGCTGCGTGTTGAAGAGCAGAACGCCGCCGCCGGGGCGCCAGCTCGGCGCCGTGAGCCGGTGATCGGACGCGAAGAGCTCGATCCCGGCGCCGCTCGGCAGCAGCGCGCGCAGCGACCACGTTCCGGCCCATTCCCTGACGTACGCAATCTCGCCGTGCTCGGAGACCGTCGGGAAAGACGCGTCGCCCGGCTCGGCCGTGAGCTGCGTGAGGACGCCGGTCTCGATGTCGATGCGCCAAAGGCAGAACCGGCCGTCCGGATTCGCGGCGAACACGACGGAGCGGCCGTCGGGCATGAAATCCGGCTCCCGCTCGTCGTGAGGCGTGTGGGTCAGCGCCCGGCGCTCGCCGGTTTCGAGGTCGAGCAGCCAGAGATCCCACTGACCGTCGATCGCCCGCTGATAGACCACGCGCCGGCCGAGCGGGCCGATGCGCGGGAGCCGGGCGCCTTCGCCGTCCGGCGTGAGCTGCGTGGCGCCGCCGCCTGACGACGGCAGGCGCCACAGGCGGCCGAGCAGGTCGACGATCAGCGACTCGCCGTCGGGCGACAGCGCGAGCGCCATGTTCGTGCCTTGGCTGACGTTCGCGATGCGCTGCTCGGCGCGCGCGGGCGCGGCGGCCGCGGCGAGCGCGAGCAGCAGGACGAGACCGACGCGCGTCATCCCGTGCGCGCGGGCCGTGCCGCCCGGAGACGGATCACGCCGATCGGCCGAGAGGTCTGCGGAAGCCTCATGCGGGACGGCCGGCGTTACGGTTGCAAGCGCTCTACGCGCCACGGCCCGCCGACGAAGCCCGTGTCGCCGTCGGGCGCGAGTGCGCGCGCGTAGTGCAAGCGCGTGTGGAAGCGGCCGGCGCCTTCCGTCCAGAGCTCGACGCGGTCGCACCAGAGCCGATAGCCGCCCCAGAACGGCGGGCGGGGCACGGCGCGCGGCGCGTCCGCCGGCCCGTCGGCCGGCGGCGGGTAGTCCCGGGCGAGGGCGTCGGCGCGGCGCTCGAGCTCGTAAGGGTCGCCGAGCGGCTCGCTCTGGGCGCTGACCCACGCGTTCAGCTGGCTGCGGAACGGCCGTGTCGCGAAATACGCGTCGCTCTCGGCCTCCGGGGAGCGCACGACCGAGCCCTCGAGGCGAACCTGGCGGCCGAGCTCCTCCCAATAGAGCACTCCGGCCGCCCGCGGGAATCTTTCGAGCTCGCGCGCTTTGCGGGACCGGTAGCTCGTATAGAACACCGCGTAGCCGTCCCCGGCGCAGACGGCTTTGACCAGCACCATACGGACGGACGGCCGTCCGTCGGCGCCGACGGTGGCGAGCGCCATCGCGCCGGGGTTGCGGCGGCGGCCGCTCTCGGCCGCCTGCTCGAGCCATTGCCGGACGACGAGGACCGGGTCGTCCGGAGCAGCGGTCGCGCTCGTCTCGCCCGATTTCACGCAGACTCCTACGCGAGCGCCGCCGCGTGAAACTTCAGGTGCTCGCCGATGAACGTGGCGACGAAATAGTACCCGTGGTCGTAGCCCGGCCGTTCCCGGAACGTGAGCTTCTGCCCGGACGCGGCGCAGGCCTCCTTCAGGTCGTTCGGCCGCAGCTGCTCGAGGAACGGATCGGCGCCGCCCTGATCGACGAGCAGCTCGTGCCGGCTCGGCGACGTGCGGATCACCGCGCTCGCGTCGTACTCGAGCCAGGCGTCGCGATCGGCGCCGAGATACGCCTCGAACGCGCGGCTGCCCCATTCCGAGCGGCTCGGCGCCGAGATCGGCGCGAATGCGGAGATCGAGCGGTACCGATCGGCGTTCCTCGTGCCGATCACGAGCGCGCCGTGCCCGCCCATCGAATGACCGCTGATCGACTTTCGGGCGGGATCGACGGGCAGGTTCGCGTTGACCACCTCGACGAGCTCGGACGCGATGTAATCGTACATGCGGTAGTGCCGCGACCAAGGCTCGGCGGTCGCGTTGACGTAGAACCCGGCGCCGGTGCCGACGTCGATCCGCTCGTCCTCGCCGGGCAGGTTCACTCCGCGGGGGCTCGTGTCCGGGATGATCAGCGCGAGCCCGAGCTCCGCGGCGTAGCGCTGCGCGCCCGACTTGACGCTGAAGTTCTCCTCGGTGCAGGTCAACCCCGAAAGCCAGTACAGGGCGGGGACTCTTTCGCGCTCGGCCGCCGGAGGAAGATAGACCGCGAACTGCATCGGGCACCGGCAGCTCGCGGAGTCGTGGCGGTAAACGCGCTGAAACCCTTCGAAACACTTGGATTCGCTCACCAGCTCCAGATCGGTCATCCGTTCCTCCTGTTGTCTGTATTCCGCGGAGTGCTCGCGGCCGCGGCCCGCCCTCCGCGGGGCGTGCTTGCGCCCGGGCCGGCGCCCGGGTACAAACCGCAAACCCCCGACGGAGATCCCGATGACGCTCGAAGAATTGCGCGAACGCCTGTCCCGGGTGGACCGCGAGCTGATCGAGCTGATCGCCGCCCGGCAGCGCGTGGTGGCCGAGATCGGCGCTCACAAGATCGAGCATGCCGTGCCCACGCGCGATTATGAGCGTGAGAAAGAGGTGTTGAAAGGCGCGCGCTTGCAGGCGCTCGAGCTCGGGCTCGAGCCCGAGCTGGCGGAGCAAGTGATGCGGCTGCTGATTCGCTCGTCGCTGGCCCAGCAGGAGCGTACCCGCGTCGCGGCGGGAACGACCGGCGCGGGCAAGAGCGTGCTGATCATCGGCGGCGCGGGCAAGATGGGCGGCTGGTTCGCGGAGTTTCTCGCGTCGCAGGGCTACGACGTCGAGATTGCCGATCCGGCGCCGTCCGACCTTCCTTACCCGCGCGCGTCGGATTGGCGCGAAAGCACGCTCGACCACGAGCTGATCGTCGTCGCCACGCCGATCAAGGTCGCGGCCGAGGTGCTCCTCGAGCTCGCCGCCCGCCGCCCGCGCGGGCTCGTGATGGACATCGGGTCGTTGAAGACGCCGCTGCGGGGCGCGCTCGAGCGCCTCGCGGCCGCCGGCTGCCGCGTGGCGTCGATCCACCCGATGTTCGGTCCGGATACCCGGTTGCTGTCGGGTCGGCACGTGATCTTCGTCGATGTCGGCGATGCCGAAGCCGCGGCCGAGGCGCGCGCGCTCTTTGCGTCGACGATGGCCGAGCAGATCGAGATGAGCCTCGAGGACCACGATCGCCTGATCGCCTTCGTGCTCGGGCTTTCGCACGCGTTGAATCTCGTGTTCTTCACGGCGCTCGCGAACAGCGGCGAGCTCGTGCCGCGCCTGCAGCGCCTCTCGAGCACGACGTTCGACGCGCAGCTCAAGGTTGCGGAGCTCGTCGCTCACGACAATCCGCACCTCTATTTCGACATTCAAACGCTGAACGAGTACGGCGGCACGGCGCTCGAGGCGCTGACGGAGGCGGCGGCCGCCGTCCGCCGCCTCGTCGAGACTCGGGACGAGGCCGGGTTCGTCGCGCTGATGGAGGCCGGCCGCCGCTACATGGAGCAACGTCAGTAACGTCCCCGGCCGGAAGCCCGGGCCGCGGACGCGAGACGATCGGGACGGGAACACGCAGCCAGCCGCCGGGAGGAATCGGTGCACCCCAGGGACCTCGAGCTCCTCGATCTTCGCCGCCGCGTCGCTCGGCTGAAGGAGGAGGCGCGCAAGAACGAGGAGGCTTGGAAGCGCTCGCAGGCGCGCGAGATGGAGCTGCTCGAGGCCGATAAGCTCGTGACGCTTCTCGAGCGCGCGACCGATGGGCTGCGAGCCGGCTATCACCTCGAAGCGGCGACGCTCGTCCTCGCCGACCACGATCACGAGGTCCGGCACTTGCTGATGAGCCAGGGTGCGAGCCTCGACGACGTTCCTCATGTGCGTTTCGTCGACACGATGCGCGGCCTTCTGCCGGCCGCGTCGCAGACGGGCCAGCCGTGGCTCGGGCCGTTCTCCGCTGATTCGCACGCGCTGCTTTTCCCCGGAATCGGGGGCCTGCGGAGCGTGGCTCTGCTGCCGCTCGTTCGGCACGAGCGCATCTTCGGCAGCCTGAACATGGGGAGCACCGATCCGACGCGCTTCACGCGGCGGCACGCGACGGATTTTCTGCACCACCTCGCGGTGATCGCCGCGTTTGCTTTCGAGAACACCGTGAACCGGGCGCGCCTCGTCCGCAGCGGCTTCACGGATGCGCTCACCGGTTGGCACAACCGCCGATATCTTCAAGCGCGGCTCAGGGAGGAGCTCGCCCGGAGCCAGCGCGACCGCGCGCCGCTCGCCTGCCTGATGGTCGACGTGGATCATTTCAAGGCCGTGAACGACCGCTACGGCCACCTCGCCGGGGACCAGGTGCTCCGCGAGCTGGCCCGCCGCGTCGGCGCCGAGGTGCGCAGCAGCGACGTGTCCGCCCGCTACGGCGGCGAGGAGTTCGTCATCCTGTTGCCGGGCACCGACGCGCGCGCGGGCCATGCGCTCGCCGAGCGCATCCGCTGCGCCGTCTCGGCCCGGCCGTTCCGGCTGGAAGCCTCCGGCGCGACGATCGCGGTGACCGTCTCGATCGGCGTGGCCGAATGTCGGCCGGGGCCGCCGGGGGAGGACCTTGGGGCCGCCGGCGAGCGCCTGCTGGCCGGCGCCGACCGTGCGCTCTACGAGGCGAAGGCGCAGGGAAGAAATCTGGTCGCGCTGGCCGCTCACGGCTAATATCGCGATGGGGTTTGGGGACTTCGGGGGGTATGCGGCGGCGCGGCCGTTCGCGAGCGGGTCCATGGACTTCATCGACGAGCAGGGGTATCGAGCCAACGTCGGCATCATCTTGAAGGACGGGGAGGGCCGGGTGCTGATCGCCGGGCGCCGCGGCGGCGGCTGGCAGTTCCCGCAGGGCGGCATCGGCCCGGACGAGGCGGTCGAATCGGCGATGTACCGGGAGCTGCGGGAAGAGGTCGGGCTCATGCCCGCGGACGTGGCGATCGTCGGGCGGACCCGCGGATGGCTGCGCTACCGCCTGCCGCAGCGGTACATCCGCCGCGAGCGTACGCCGGTCTGCGTGGGACAGAAACAGCAGTGGTTCCTGCTGCAGCTCCAGTGCGATCCGTGCCGGTTGCGCTTCGATCTGAGCGACGAGCCGGAATTCGATCGCTGCCGCTGGGTCGACTACTGGCGCCCCGTGAAGGAGGTCGTCTACTTCAAGCGGCTCGTGTACGTGCAGGCCCTCACGGAGCTCGCCCCGCTCGCATTCCCGAAGGACGGACCGCCGGCGCCGCCCGCGTGGTGGCCGCGGCGCTGGCAGCGCGCCCGGCAATACGCCTGACGCGGGCGTGACCCCTGTCTTTGTCCGCGCCCGCGCGCGCTGCGACAATGGCGGCGTGATGCGCTCGTCCGACCGCTTGCGCCGATGAAGCTCCGCTCGATGCTCCTGATCGGGCTCGCGGCCGTGCTGATTCCGGCGGCGTCGTACTTGCTCTTCGAGCTTGGCCGGTACGAAGCCGGCTACTCGCTGCTCGACCGGCGGCGGGAGGTCGAGGAGCATCGGCGGGTCACGGCCGAGCAGGCGCGCACGATCGACGAGCTGAAGCGCCAAATCGCGATTCTCGAGACGTCGCGAGACATCGACCGGGAGACGGCCGCGCAGCTCGAGGACACGCTGATGGAGCTCGAAGCCAAGCTGCAGGCGCAGGAAGAGGAGCTCGCGTTCTACCGGGGCATCATCTCGCCGCCCGACGGCGTCGCCGGGCTGCGGATTCAGAGCCTCGAGGTCGTGCCCGAGCATGGCGAGCAGCGCTACACTCTGCGCCTCGTCCTGATGCAGGCGATCGTGCAGAACCGCCGCGTGGCCGGCGTTGTAAGATTGCGCTTGACCGGCGCCCGGGACGGTGAGGAGCTCGAGCTTTCGCTCGAGGACGTGGCCGCCGACGAGAACGTCACCGAGCTGCCGTTCGGCTTTCGCTATTTCCAGGGGCTCGAGCAGGAGCTCGAGCTTCCGGAGGGGTTCGAGCCGGCGACGATCGAGGTGGAGGTTCGGCCCACGGAGCCGCGCGGAGAGCCGCTGACGCGGACGTTCGAATGGGCCGAGGTCGGCGGCGACAGCCTGGAGGAGTGAATTCGATGGCCGGAAGGAAACGACGCGGGCAAGCTGCGATCGGCACGCTCGTCGGGGCCGAGACGCGGATCCTCGGGGACATCGAGTTCACGGGCGGCCTGCACATCGACGGATACGTGAAAGGCAACGTCGCGGCGATCGGCGAGCAGCCCGGAAGCGTATCGATCAGCGAGCGGGGTTGCGTGGAAGGGACCGTGAACGCGCCGCAGGTCCTGCTGAACGGCACGGTCAACGGCGACGTGCGGGCGGCGGAGCGGGTCGAACTCGGCCCGCGGGCGCGAGTCATAGGGAACGTGCAGTACAAGCTCATCGAGATGGCGGTCGGGGCCGAAGTCAACGGCAAGCTGATCCACGAGAGCGAGCGCACCGGGCGGTCCGGGCCGAGCGACGCTTCGCAGCGCCCGGACGCGGAACGCCGGCCGTTCGGGCCGACGAATCTGATCGGAGAGCAGTCATGAGCGAACCGCGCTGGGCGGACGGCGAGCCGCCGCTTCACTTCACGGACGCGGCCGCCGCGAAGGTCGGCCAGCTGATCGAGAGCGAGGGGAACCCGGAGCTCAAGCTCAGGGTGTACATCCAGGGCGGCGGCTGCTCCGGCTTCCAGTACGGCTTCACGTTCGACGAGGAAGTCCAGGAGGGCGATACCCGGATCGAGAACGGCGGCGTCACGCTGCTCGTCGATCCGATGAGCGTGCAGTACCTTCAGGGCGCGGAAATCGACTACAAGGAAGATCTTTCCGGCGCGCAGTTCGTCATCCGCAACCCGAACGCGATGACGACCTGCGGGTGCGGCTCCTCCTTCTCGGTCTGACGCTCCGGTCTCGAACGCCGGCACTTGCCTGCTAGCGCCCATCCGCCCGCCGGCGACCCTTCGGGGGTCATGGCGGCCGTCGACCTCGGCTCGAACAGCTTCCACATGGTCGTCGCGCGCGAGCAGCACGGGCAGCTCGCGATCCTCGACCGTCTGCGGGAGATGGTCCGCCTGGCCGCGGGCCTCGACCGGCACGGCCGCCTCGACGACGAGAGCCAGGCGCGCGCGCTCGCGTGCCTGCGGCGTTTCGGGCAACGGCTGCGCGACGTCGACGCTCGCCGCGTGCGGGTCGTCGGCACGAGCACGCTGCGGCGGGCGCGCAACGCCGACGCGTTCGTCGCGGCCGCGGAGGAGGCGCTCGGCGGCCACTCGGTCGAGGTCGTCTCCGGCATGGAGGAGGCGCGGCTGATCTACCTCGGCGTGTCGCATCACGCGCCGAGCGGACCCGGCCCCACGCTCGTCGTCGATATCGGCGGCGGCAGCACCGAGCTCATCATCGGCGAGGGCTACGACCCGCGGCAGCTCGAGAGCCTCGGCGTCGGCTGCGTGGGCCTGAGCGAGCAGTTCTTCGCGGACGGCAGGCTGACCCGGCGGCGCTTCGAGCGCGCTCGAATCGAGGTGCAGCTCGAGCTGCGACCGGTCCAGGCCCTGTTCCGTCGACACGGCTGGGCCCGCGCGGTCGGCTCCTCCGGGACGGTCAAGGCCGCCGGCGACACCGCGCACCATCTCGGCCTCGGCGACGGCTCGATCACGCCCGCGGCGATCGAATCCGTGATCGAGCGGATGATCGACGCCCGACGCGTCGACACGATGAAGCTGCCCGGGGTCGGGCCGGAGCGGGCGCCGGTCTTTCCCGGCGGCGCCGCGATTCTCGCCGAGGTGCTCGGCGGGCTCGGAATCGAGCGGCTCGAGGTGAGCGACGGCGCGCTTCGCGAAGGGCTTCTGTACGACATGCTGGGCCGGCTCCACGACGAGGACGCGCGCGAGCGCACGGTGCGCGCGATGCAGAAGCGTTACCACGTGGACGAGGAGCAGGGCGCACGCGTCGAGGACACGGTCGAGATGCTGCTTGGGCAGGCCGCCCGCAGCTGGCACCTCGAAGACCCGAGGTGCCTGCGGCTTCTCGAATGGGCGGCGCGCCTCCACGAGGTCGGTCTCGACATCGCCCACTCGAAATACCACCAGCACGGCGGCTATCTGCTCGCGAACGCGGACCTTCCGGGATTCGGGCGGCTCGAGCAACGGTTGCTCGCGGCGCTCGTCGCCTGCCATCGCAAGAAGCTCGACGAGACGGTGCTCGAAAAGCTGCCCGCGGCGTGGCGCGAGCCGATGCTACGGATGATCGTCCTGCTCAGGCTCGCCGTGCTGCTGAACCGCGGCCGCGGGCCGCTGGAGTCGCCCGATCTCCGGCTCGTAGCCGGGCCGCGCCGCCTCGAGCTCCGTTTCGCGACAGGGTGGCTCGAGCGCAATCCGTTGACGCAAGCCGATCTCGACCAGGAGCGGCGGTGGCTCGACGCGATCGGCTTCGCGCTCGAGGTGACTTCCGTCGCCGCGGCTCAGGAGGCTTCCGCGAGCTGAGCGAGCAGCTTCGCTTGCGCCGATAGCGGGGCCTCGCCGTCCCGAGGCCTGCGCAACGTGTAGCTGCCGTCCGCGTTCAGCTCCCACGCTTGCGTGTTGTCCGCGAGGTAAGTCTCGAGGTCGGCGATCAAGCGCGCCTTCAGCCGGGGCGCGAGGATCGGATACATCACTTCGATCCTGCGGAAGAAGTTGCGGTCCATCCAATCGGCGCTCGCGCAGTACACCTCCTCGTCGCCGCCGTTACGGAAGTAGTAGCACCTCGAGTGCTCGAGGAAACGCCCGACGATCGACCGCACGCGGATGTTCTCGGAGATTCCGGGGAGCCCGGGCCGCAGGCAGCAGATGCCGCGAACGATCAGATCGATGCGCACGCCCGCGATCGACGCCTCGTAGAGCGCGCGAATCACCTCCGGCTCGACGATCGCATTGAGCTTCGCGATGATCCGGCCTTGCCCGCCGGCCGCCGCGTGGCGGGTCTCGCGGCGAATCAACGCGAGCAGCCGTGCGTGCAGGTTGAACGGCGATTGCGTGAGCACGGTGAGCTCGCGCGTTCGCATGAGGCTCGTGAGCTGCATGAAGACCTGGTGCACGTCCTCGCCGAGCCGCTCGTCCGCCGACAGCAGGCCGTAGTCGGTATAGGCGCGCGCGGTGCGCGGATGATAGTTGCCGGTTCCGAGATGCACGTAGCGGCGCAGCTTGCCTTTCTCGCGCCGCACGACGAGCGTCATCTTGCAGTGCGTCTTGTAGCCGACCACGCCGTAGACGACGTGCGCGCCGGCCTCCTGGAGCTTGCTCGCGAGCTCGATGTTCGCGGCCTCGTCGAAGCGCGCCCGAAGCTCGATCAGGACGGTCACCTCCTTGCCGGCCTTGGCGGCCGAAACGAGGCTCTCGACGAGCGTGGAATCGGGCGTCGTCCGGTAGAGCGTCTCCTTGATCGCGAGCACGTCCGGGTCGTTCGCGGCGCGGTACACGAAATCCGCGACCGGGCTGAACGACTCGTACGGGTGATGCAGCAGGACGTCGGCTTTCGCGATGGCCTCGAACGGATTCACGTTCACGAGCTGCTTCGGAATGCCGGGCGTGAACGGCGGGTATTTCAAGTCGTCGCGGGCGACGAGATCGTACACGGCGAGCAGACGGTTCAGGTTCACGGGGCCCGGCACGCGGTAGAGGTCCTGCGGCGTCAGCTGAAAGTGGTTCAGCAGATACTCCGCGAGCTCCTCCGTGCAGTCGTGCGCGGTCTCGAGACGGACCGCGGCGCCGTATCGGCTCTCGAACAGCTCGCCTTCGAGCGCTCTCATCAAGTCGTCGACGTCCTCGTCGTCGACGTAGAGGTCGCTGTTGCGCGTGACGCGGAACTGGTAGCAGCCGTCGATCTCCATGCCCGTGAAGAGCTGGTCGACGAACGCGTGGATCACGGACGACAGGAACACGAAGTGCGTCTCGCCGTCCGCTGCGAGGCCGGGCGGAAGCGGAATCAGACGCGGCAGCGACCGGGGCGCCTGCACGATCGCCCGATGGCACGGGCGGCCGAACGCGTCGCGCCCGTGCAGGCTCACGATGAAGTTCAGGCTCTTGTTCAGGATGCGCGGGATCGGCCGCGTCGGATCGAGCGTCGTCGGGCTCAGCACGGGAACGATCTCGTCGTGGAACAGCCGCTCGAGCCATTCGCGCTGCGGCTCGGACCACTCGTCCCGACGAACGAAGCGGATGCCCTCGGCGCGCAGCGCCGGGATCAGCTCCTCGTTCAGCACGCGGTACTGCTCGTTGACCAGCACGCTCGTCTTCTCGGCGATGCGGCGCAGCACCTCGGCCGGCGACAGGTTGTCGGGGCCGGCCGGCGCCGAGCTCACCTCCACGCGCTGCTTCAGGCCCGCGACTCGGATCTCGAAGAACTCGTCGAGGGTCGTCGAGGAGATGCAGAGGAACTTCAGCCGCTCGAGCAGCGGCACGGCGGGATCCTTCGCCTGCTCGAGCACCCGCAAGTTGAACTCGAGCTGCGAAAGCTCGCGGTTGACGTAGTAGTCAGGAAGTTTGAGATTCGGGGCGTCCACGATCGAGGCACGCCCGATCTTCGTCTCGACCGGGCGACGCACCGCAGTATACGCCGCCGAGGACCGCTTCCCGGCGGGCGCCGGTCACGGCGGCCACGCTTCCCGGAAGACCGCGAAGGCGAGCGTGCGCGAGCCATGCGAACGCCGCGCCTTCGACCCAGTCGGGCGGCACGCCGTAGCGTGCCGTCGTCTCGACCGGCAAACCGCTCCGCCGGCCGAGGCGCGCGAGGAGATCGGCGTTGTGCGCACCGCCGCCGCAGACGATCAGACGCTGTGCTCCGGCCGCTTCGCGGCGGATCGCGTCCGCGATGGTCGCCGCGGTCAGCTCGGCGAGCGTCGCCTGCACGTCTCTCGGGGCGAGCGTTTCGCCGCGCCGCCCGAGGTGGTCGAGCAGCCACGCGAGGTTGAAGCGCTCCCGGCCGGTCGACTTCGGCGGCGCCGCGGCGAAATACGGATCCGACTGCAACGACTCGAGCAGCGCGCGGTCCACCCGCCCGCCGGCGGCCCATGCGCCGTCTCGGTCGTACGCGCTGCCGTTCATGCGCTCGATCCAGCGGTCGAGCAGCGTGTTGCCGGGGCCGGTGTCGAAGCCCGTCACCGGGCCGCCGGCCGGCAGCATCGTCACGTTCGCGATGCCGCCGATGTTGACGACGACGCGATTCTCGCGGCGGTCGGCGAAACGCCAGGCGTGGAACGCGGGCACGAGCGGCGCGCCCTGGCCGCCGAGCGCGACGTCGAGCCGGCGGAAGTCGGCGACGGTCGTGATGCCGGTTCTTGCTGCGATCACGTTCGGGTCGCCGAGCTGGAGCGTGAACGGCTCGGGCGGCTCGGGCTTGTGGAAGACCGTCTGGCCGTGATGGCCGATCGCGACGACGTCCGCGGGCGCGACGCCGGCGGACGCGATCACGGCCAGCGCCGAGTCCGCGAAGAACTGGCCGAGCGCGACGTCGAGGGCGCCGAGCTCCGCAAGCGAGGTCTCGGGGCGATCGATCAGCGCCGCGATCCTGTTCCGGAGGTTTTGCGGAAACGGCCGCGTCTCGGCCGCCCGTACGGCGAAGCTCGACGTGCCGAGCTCGACGAGAACGGCGTCGACACCGTCGACGCTCGTTCCGGAGATCAGACCGACGTAGAGCTCGGTCATCGGCGAGTGCATCGGGCCAAGGCGAGTGTCGCGTCCTCGTCGCGCCGGGCGCGCCGCGGGTGGGCGGGCGGCTTCAATCCGGCAACGCGGTCGCGTACCGCGCCGCGGACTCGGCGTCGAGACGCCGCCACAGCGGCGCGGTCTGCGCTTCGAAATCCGCTCGATATTGCTCCGGCACGGGATCCGCGGGCGGCAGCGGCACCGTGCGCGGATTACGATGCACGCCGTTCACCCGGTACTCGTAATGGAGGTGCGGGCCCGTGGCGAGCCCCGTGCTGCCGACGTAGCCGATGATGTCGCCCTGCTTCACGCGCGTGCCGACCGACTGCTTGCCGAACCTCGACAGGTGCGCGTACAGCGTCGTGATCCCGCCCCCGTGCTGCAGGATCACGGCGTTGCCGTAGCCGCCGTTGCGGCCGCGAAACTTGATCTTGCCGTCCCCGGCCGCACGGACCGGCGTGCCGGTCGGCGCCGCGTAGTCGACACCGCGGTGAGCACGGATCGTGTTCAGCACCGGGTGACGCCGGTTCAGGTCGAAGTTGGAGCTGATCCGCGTGAAGTCCACCGGCGCCCGGAGGAACGCTTTGCGCACGCTGCGGCCGTCCGGCGTGAAGTAATCGGCTCGGCCGAGCGCGTCCGTGTATCTCGCCGCGCGGTAGGACCGGCCGCGATTGACGAACTCGGCCGCGATGATCGGGCCGTCTCCGAGCTTCTCGCCGTCGCGCCAGTGTTCCTCGTAAATCACGGTGAACGTGTCGCCGACCCGCACGTCCTGAATGAAGTCGATGTCCCATTGAAAGATGCGGGCGAGGCTCATCGTCAACGAATCGGACATGCCGGCGTCGGTGGCGGCCTCGAACAGCGACGTGTCGATCGTGCCGTGGGCGATCTTCTCGCGGACGTCGACCGGCAAGTCGACGGTATGCGCGTCGAAGCCCGCGTCGGCGCGCGCGATCGAAAGCATCTTCGTGTCGTCGATCTGCCGGAAGAGCGACAGGACCTGGCCGCCGCGATGCGCGACACGGATCGTGTCGCCGGGCTTCAGCAGCTTGAGGTAGGACGCGACGTCCTCGAGCCTGACCATCGCGGCCAGGTCTGCGAGGCTCAAACCGTTGCGCCTGAAGAGCCGGTCCAGCGAATCACCGGGCTTGACGACGAGATCGAGCATCGTCGCCGCGGCGTCCGCGACGAGAGCTTGAGCGTCGGGGGCCGGCGCGAGCCGGGCGCCGAGTGTCGGCATCGGCCGCAAGTGTCGAGTCGAAGCCGGCGGTCCGGCGGTAAGGCTGACCCCGGCGGGCGCCTCGAGAAGGGGCGGGAAGTCGACCGCGAGCTCTTCGAGAATCCTAGTCTGGGCGGGCGCCGCCGGCGGAGGCGCGATCTTCGTTTCGTGGCGTTCGCCGCTCAGGAGCAGCGCCGCCGAGACCGGGGGCAGTACGAGACCGAGAAGGAACCACGACCAGTGACGCGGGCGTCGCGGCGCCGGTGGAGCGGGGTAAGGGTCTTTGTAGTCGTGGCGCAAGCCACCCTTGTACGGCTTCACCGAGCACCTTATGTTGAAGTGTCGAGTAATGTACCCGGTGACAAAGTCACGGTCAAAGAACGAGAGGCGCTCGAGAATCCGTTCGTTTCCACGTCGATACACCGGACCTCCGTGTCCATCAGCCCGGGGCGGACGGGCCGTGCTCGGCGATTGCACAGTCGTCGACCGTCCGCCGCCATTCGTCTATTCTTCGCACCGCTTTACCGCCGGCGGGCGCGGCCGCCGCGGCTTCGCTCGATTCGACTCGAGGTCGTCGAGCCTATCATCGAGTTCCAGCGCTTAGGATGGATTCCGTCGCAGAACAGATCGCCGAGCTCCGCCGCGGAGCCGAAGAGCTCCTGACCGAGTCGGAGCTGCGCGAGCGGCTCGCCGAGGGGCGTCCGCTGCGCGTCAAGGCGGGTTTCGACCCGACGGCGCCGGATCTCCATCTCGGTCACACCGTGCTCCTGAACAAGATGCGTCGGTTTCAGGACTTCGGTCACGACGTGATCTTCCTGATCGGCGACTTCACCGGAATGATCGGCGACCCGAGCGGGCGGTCGGCCACGCGGCCGCCGCTGACGCGCGCCGAAGTCGAGGCGAATGCGCGTACGTACGCCGAGCAGGTCTACAAGATCCTCGATCCGGATCGCACGCGGCTCGAGTTCAACTCCCGCTGGATGGGGGAGATGAGCGCGGCGGGCCTGATCGAGATCGCCGGGAAGTACACGGTCGCGCGCATGCTCGAGCGCGACGAGTTCAAGAAGCGATACGAGTCCGGGGAGCCGATCTCGATACACGAATTCCTGTACCCGCTCGTCCAGGGCTACGACTCGGTCGCGCTGCATGCCGACGTCGAGCTCGGTGGCACCGATCAGACGTTCAATCTGCTCGTCGGTCGGCATCTCCAGCAGGCGTTCGGGCAGAAGCGGCAGATCGTGATGACGATGCCGCTGCTCGAAGGGCTCGACGGCGTGAACAAGATGTCGAAGTCGCTCGGCAACTACGTCGGCATCACCGACCCGCCCGAGGAGATGTTCGGCAAGCTGATGAGCATCTCCGACGAGCTGATGTGGCGGTACTTCGATCTGCTGAGCTTCCGTCCGCTGGCGGAGATCGAGAAGCTCCGCCGGGAAGCGCGCGAAGGCCGCAATCCGCGCGACATCAAATTTCTGCTCGCGAGCGAGATCGTTGCGCGCTTTCACGACACGGCGAGCGCAGAGCATGCCCTGCGCCGCTTCGTCGAAATCCACCGCAACCGGAACACGCCCGACGACTTGCCGCTCGAGCGCATAGCGGCCGACGGCGGGAGCCTCGGCATCGCCCATCTGCTGAAGCGCGCCGGGCTCGTCGCCAGCACGTCGGAGGCGTTTCGTCTGATCGACCAGGGTGCGGTACGGCTCGACGGGGAGCGGGTGAGCGACCGGGCCTTGGCGGTCGGTGCGGGCGATGCTCACGTGCTTCAGGTCGGCAAGCGGCGATTCGCCCGCGTGCTCCTCGTCGCGCCGGGCGACGGCGAGCCCGCCTGAGCTTCCCGCCGGACCGGGCGCGGCTGCTGCCCCGGCACCCTTCTGCGGACTTCCGCGCACCCCCCGACGGAAAGTCCCGCGCGGTCCTGGCTTCCAGAGGCCCCGGCGGAACCTTTCTCGCAGGGTCCTGTCGAAGGTTTCGGCTCCGACGGCCATGACGGCCAAGGATCGAGGGCGGAGCCAAAGACCCAGGGACGGGTCTTATTTGTTTCGGCGCGCCGCGTCCTCGCGGCGCGCGTCTTGCGTTCTGCGCGGCACCGCTTATAATGCCGCGCCTCCCCGGTGGGCCAGATGGCGTTCGACGAGGTGTCTCGGCGAGCGCTTGAAGGCGCCCGGAAGTCTGAGTAGACTTTCCGGTCTGCCTGAATGCCCTTTCGGGCCGCTCTTTAACAAAATAATCTCAAGCAACTTGTGTGGGCGCTCGCAAGAGCAACAGTGCCAGAGCCCCGACCGAGTGGCGCATGCGCGTGCGCAAGCAACGCGTAGGTGTCGCGCGGAAGGTGCTCGAAAAAGCTCACAAGTCTTTACTTTAAAGTGAAGAGTTTGATCCTGGCTCAGATTGAACGCTGGCGGCATGCCTAACACATGCAAGTCGAACGGTAACAGGCTGGGTGATCCCTTCGGGGTGATCCCGGTGCTGACGAGTGGCGAACGGGTGAGTAATACGTGGGAATCTACCCAGTAGTGGGGGACAACCCGGGGAAACTCGGGCTAATACCGCATACGCTCTACGGAGGAAAGCGGGGGACCGAAAGGCCTCGCGCTATTGGATGAGCCCACGTCGGATTAGCTTGTTGGTGGGGTAACGGCCTACCAAGGCGACGATCCGTAGCTGGTCTGAGAGGACGATCAGCCACACTGGGACTGAGACACGGCCCAGACTCCTACGGGAGGCAGCAGTGGGGAATATTGGACAATGGG
>DASVDR010000031.1 GCA_036381015.1 Gammaproteobacteria bacterium | reverse complement strand
CACGAGGCGATGCAGCTGCGGGTCGCCGAGCAGTACATCGAGGAGTTCGGCAACCTCGCGAAATCCGGCAACACGCTGGTGGTGCCCGCCAACCTCGCCGATCTCGCCGGCATGGTCGCGCTCGCGACCAACATCGCGAAGGACAAGCCGGCCGCGGCGAGGCCGTGAGCCCGGCATGCACCGGAGCCGTTACGGGCGAAGTGGATTCAGCGCTCGATCGTGTAGAACAGGTCGCCGCCGCTCTGCTCGCTCGACGACTCGGTCACGAGCCGCCATTTGCTCGAGAGCGCATACGAGAGCTTCAGGGTGGTCACGGGATCCAGCAGGCCGATCCCGTAACTGACGTACAGGTCCGGTGAGAGGTACTTGCCGACGACCAGCGCCGCCTGCTCGCTGCTGTTGCCCGCCTCCGCTTCTCCATTGCCGTCGGCCCCCGTTGCTTCGCCGTTACCTCCGCCGGACATCGTCTCGATGCCGATCTGGTCCACGCCGAGCTTGTCCCCGAACTGCTGCGTGAGGAAGTTGCCGCCCTTGATGCCGAGCGCGAGCGCGGCGCGCGCGAGCGCCGAGCTTTCGGAGGCCTGGCCGCCTTCCAGCCCCCGGCCGAGCACGAGCCACGAGAGCTGCTCCGACTCGCTCATCGACGGGTCCGAGAAGATGGAGAATTCCGGCTCCATGAGCCTGCCCCTGACCTCGACGCCGACCAGGATGTCTTCGGCCGGCTGCCGCACCGCGCGCACGTCGAGCCCCGGCTCGTCGATCGGCCCGCCCGCGAATATCACCCGGCCGCGCTGGATTTCGAGATCCTGGCCGTACGCCGTGTAGAAACCCTTCGTCACGCTGATCTCGCCGGTCGCCGTCGTGGGCTCGTTCGGCGCCTGCGTCACCGTCAGGTCGCCGGCGAGCGCCGCGCTCAGGCCGAAGCCGATGAAGCTCACCGGCTCCTCCTCGACGCTCTGCGGCTCGATTGCCTCCGCGGCCGCTTCGCCCGCACCTTCTTCCGCCTGCGCCTCTTCCGGATCGCCGAGGATCACCTGGATTTTCGCGGCCACCGCGAGCGCCTGTTCCGCCGCTTGCTCCCCCGAGTCCGCGTGCACGATCACCTGGTCGGGTGAGACGCCGACCGCGGTCTCCGGAGCTTCCTGGAGCTCGATCGTCGCTTCAGGCACGCGCACGATCCCCGTCACCTCGAGCCGGTTATTCGCGAGCTTCGCGTCGAGATCCGGCGCCACGCTCACGGTTGCCTCCGGCGTGTCGAAGACGGTGAAGTCCTCGCCGCGAATCTGAAGGTCTGCATGCGGGCCGGCCGCGTCCGAGCCGGCGGTGCCCTCGACGCGCAGCATTCCTTCGCCCGAGCGGGCGCGCATCTCGACGTCGAGGTCGCCGGCGCCGCGGCCGCGCACGGCGGCGTTGATCTCGCGCAGGCGGAGCGCGGGCCCGGGCAGCGTCGCGGCGCCGTCCTCGAGGGCGAGACTGCCGTTGAGCGCCGGCGCGGCGAGCGTGCCGGACACGCCGAGATCGCCTTCGATGCGGCCGCGCAGCGACGAGATCTGCGGCGTGAACCGGGTCAGGAACCCGAGCTCCGGCAGGCGTGCCTGGAGGCGTGCCTCGAGCGGCCTTGCGGTGAGCGCACCGTCGCCCGGCGCGATCGTGCCCTTCGCCACGAGTCCACCGCCCGATTCGAGCGGCAGGTCGAGCGTGAGCTCCGCGCCTTCGGCACCTTGCACGTCGAGCGCGAGGTCGCCGGCGGCGAACGCGAGCACCGGCCGCCGCGTCTCCGCGTCGTCCCCCGTCAGGAGCTCGATCGGAGTCGTATGCAGGTTGAGGCGGACCGTCGGACCGCCTGGCGGGTTCCGCCTTGGGATCACCAGCCGGCCGCTGCCGCCGATCGCGCCTTCGATGGCCGCGGCCGGCGGGAGGAACGCGTTCGCGACTGCGAGCGGCAGGTCCTCGAGCTCGAAGCCGGCCGCAAGCCGCCCGCGCCTGCGCTCGCCTTCGACACACAGGCGGGCGGAACCGCCCTCGAGACAAAGCGGCTCGAGCCCGGTTCCGGCCGCCGACACGTGACCCCGCGCCGGCGCCTGCAGCGACCACGATTCGAGCTTCGGGTGTGCGTAATCGAGACGGCGGACGACGAACGCCCAGGCATTGTCGGCCGCGAGCGCGCCGTCGACGCCGAGATCCAGCCGGCCGGCGCTGGTCTGTGCCTCGAGGGTCAGCGTGTGCTCCCCTCTCGTGCCTGCGCCTTGCAAAGACAGCGCTTCGACATCCACGCCGCCGAGCGCCGCGCGGCCGAGCGACAGCACGAGCTCCGAGCGCGACGTGCCGCCGGCCGCGACGTCCGCGGAGAGCTCCAGCGACGCGAGGCGATAGTCCGCGTAGCGCAGCTCCGACCCGGAGAGCTCCGCGGTGATGTCCGGTGCCTTAAGCGTGCCGCCGACCTTGCCGCGGCCCTTTACCTGCCCGCCTGCCTCCGGCAGCACGGCGGCCAGGTCGTCGCTCGCGATCGACCAGTCGACTGCCAGCTGCTCCCCGATCCGGCCATCGGCCGCGACCCGTGTCGTGCCGGAGCGCAACTCGAACGTGTCGAGCGCAAGCGCGCCGTCGTCGAAGCGGCCGCGCGCGTCGAGGGCGACCGGCCGGCCGCGCAGGCGGCCTTCGGCGTGCAGCGTATCGAGGCGCGCCGTCGCACCCGTATCCGGCATGCTGCCCTCGCCGCGAATGGCGAGATCGATGCGGCCGGGCCAGGCGCCGGCGAGACCGGCGGGGTTCAGGCCGCGGCCGGTGAGGTCGACGCGGCCGGCGAGCACCGGCGCCCAGGCGATTCCGGCCGTGCCGTGCAGCGTGCCCTCGAGCGTGGCGACGTCGAGCGACGCGACGTCGAAATGCCGGTCGTCGCCCGTGCCGGCAAGCGCCACCCGCCCGTCGGCCTGGTTCGGCACGCCGAGCGCGGCATCGAGCCGCGCGCGGTAGTCCGCGAGCGTTCCCGTGACCTCGAGACGCCCGCGCTCGCTCGCGACCTGCGGACTGCCCGACAGCGGCCACTGGAGCCCGGACCAGTCGGCGGCGACGTCGACGCGCGGCTCGCTTCCGGTGAGCTCGACGCGACCGTCCGCCTGGATGCGGCCGTTCGCGAGAATCGCCGTCAGGCGATCAATGGCGATCGCTTCCGGCGAAACCTCGCCGGCGAAGTCCACTTCGATGGGTCCGATTTCGGGCTCGGAGCCTTGCGCGTTCAGCTCGACGCGGATCGCGTCGAGGCCGCCCGTCGCATTGATCTTCGTGCTCACGACCGCCGGCGGCAGGTTGCTCGCGACCTGCGCGAGCCGCACGCGCGTCACTTCGAGGTCGGCATCGAACCTGAGCTCGTCGAGCACGTCCTGCGCCGTCGCCTGGAGGCGCAGGTTGTATGGCTCGGCGAAGGTCTGCAGCAGGCGCAGATCCGCGAGGCTGCCGTCGATGCGCGTGCTGCCGGTGAGCGGCGCGAGCTGCGGCGGCCGCACGGTGTACGCGAGACTGGCCTCCAGCGGGTAATTGCCGCGCGGCAAGACGGAAGCCTGCGCCCGGGCATCGACGAGCGGCGCCTCCAGCGCCAGGTTTTCGATCTCGAGAGAGTGGTCCGTCCACTGTGCGACGAGCTCCAACGCGTGCACGACGAACGGCTCGCCTTGCCCGGTCCCTTGCACCGCGATGTCCCGCACGCGGGCATCATCGACGAACACGTCCAGCGGCAGGTCGATGCGCTCGGGCAGCTCGAACGGCTGCTTTTCCTCGGGTGGCGGCGGCGGTTGCTCGTGCGCGGTGTAGCGCAGGCCGTCGGCGCGCAGCCGCTCGACACGGAGCTCACGGCCGAAGAGCGCCGACAGGCGCCACTCGAGCTCCAGCCGGTCCAGCGCGAGCGAGAAGCCTTGCATGTTCACGCGGACGTCGCGGACGACGAGCGGCCCCGAAGCGGTGCCCTGCACGGCGCCGATCTCGATGCCCTCGGGGAGGTATCCCGCGGCGCGCGCGAACGCGAAGCGCAGCCCCGATTCAGTCCCGAGCAGCCATGCGGCCGTGACCGCGACGAGCAGCAGCAGGCCGGCGAGGGCCAATGCCCCGATCGTCACTGTGCGGAGGACCACGCGTCGTACGGAAGCGGCGCTCACAAATCGGGCCCCAGGCTGATGTGCAGGCGAAAGTCGGTGTCGGGGTCGTCGAGCGGGTGCGCGACGTCGACGCGGATCATGCCGACGGGCGAGCGATACCGCAGGCCGAGCCCGACGCCACTGAGCAGGCTGCCGCCGGGAGCGGTGTTCGTGGCGTTGCCCGTGTCGAAGAACGCGGCGAGGCCGAAATTGCCGAAGACCAGGTAATCGACCTCCACGCTGCCGACCAGCAGGTAACGGCCGCCGACGTCGTCCCCGAGCTCGTTCTCCGGGGACAGCTCCTGGTAACCGTAGCCGCGCACCGTGCGATCGCCGCCGGTGAAGAAGCGCTGCGACGGCGGCAGGTCGTCGAAGGCCTCGACTTCGGTCACGCCGGTATCGCCGCGCAGCAACAGGCGGCCGCGGCGCCCGAGCGGCAGCACCGTGCGGACGCCGAGCGTCGCCTGCACGAAGCTCGTTTCGGCGAGGGCGCTTTCCGGTGCGCCGTGCACGTCCAGGCTCACGCCGATGCCGCGCCGGGGAAACAAGGTGTCGTCGGATCGCTGCCAGCTCAGGTTGATGCCGGGGTAGAGCAGCGTGGCGTCACCGGCCGGCTGCTCGCCGAAGCGGAAATGCTCGCGGTCGAAGCGCAGGTAGAGCCGCCGGCGCAACCCGTGCCAGTCGTCTTCCCGGCTGGCGCCGACGCTGAACACCTCGCTGTCGGAATCCCCGATCTCCACCTGCTGCAGGCTGGAGAAGAACGTGATTCGGTCCGCCGCGACGTTCTCGATCGGCACGTGGTACTGGGCGGTGAACGAATTGCGCACGGCGGAGATCTGGGCGTCCACGTTGAATTGATGGCCGCGGCGGTTGATGCGGCGGAACTCGGTGCCGAGCGTGAGCCGCGGCCCCGTGTCGGTGCCGTAGCCGAGCCCGACGGAGTAGCGTTGCGAGTCGCGGGGCCGCGCGGTGACGGTGACCGGAACCTGGAAGTCCCTGGCCTGCTCGCGCCCGACGTTCACGTCCACGGCGCTGAAATAATCGCTGCCGCTCAACGCGAGCTGCAGATCTATCAGGCGCTCGGTATCGAAAGGCTCGCCGCGCTCGATGTCGTTGAAGCGGCTCACGAAGCCCGGGTCGAGGACCGACTGCTCGATACGCACGTCGCCGAAGTAGTAACGAGGGCCGCTGTCGATGATCAGCCGGATGTCGGCTTCGCGCCGTTCCGGGTATACGCGGATTTCGCTCTGCGCGTAGCGGGCGTCGAGGTAGCCGGCGGAGTACACGGTCTGCATCAGCCCGTCTTTCGCACGTCCGTAGGCGGGATGGCTGAGGACGTCGCCTTGCGCGATGGCGATGCTTTCGAGCTCTTTGCGTACTTCCGGCAGCTCGGCGGCCGGCCCGTCGACGCGGATCTCGACCTTGGCGACGCGCGTGGGCTCGCCCGCCTCGACTTCATAGGTGGCCACCCAGCCGTCTGCGGTGCGCTCGAGTCTCGATTCGATCTGCGGCGAGTAGTAGCCGAAGGGCTGCAGCGCCCGGCGGATCTCGGCCGGCGCCTTCCTGTGCAGCTCGCGGATCTCGGGCTCGCGGAGCGGCCGGGCCTCCTCGTCTTCTTCCTCCGCCTCGGTGCGCTGAACCAGGCTCAGGAAAGCGCGGGCGTTCTCCTCGAGCGGATCGTCCAGGCCTTCGATGCGCACCTCCACGCCGGCGGCCGCCGCTAGACGCGCGCCGAGCAGCAGTCCGGTCAGGAGGATGATTCGTCGCACACCGATGGCTCCGTCCCGCGCCCGCCGGGCGCGCAGTCCCTGATTCAGGAAGTATGGGCCATGGCGTCGCGGCAGGGAGAGAACCCGGCGCCGCTCGCGGCGGGCGAGGAGTCCGGCGAATCGCGTATGCTCGCCGGATGATCGAGACGGAGCGCCTGCTCTTGCGCCGGGTGGATCCGGAGCGCGATTTCGAGCCGTGGGCGCGCACCATGGCCGACGCGCGGGTCGTCCGCTTCCTCGGTGCGGCGCCGATGGGCCGCGCGCTCGCCTGGCGCCACATGGCATCGATCGTCGGCCACTGGGCCATCCGCGGTTACGGATTCTTCTCGGTCGAGGAGAAGGCAACGGGCCAATGGGTGGGCCGCGTGGGGCCGTGGTACCCGGAGGGCTGGCCCGCGCCGGAGATCGGCTGGACGCTGTCCCCGGATCACTGGGGCAAGGGCTACGCCACGGAAGCCGCGCGGGCGGCGGTCGCCTACGCGTTCGACACGCTCGAGTGGCCGAGCGTCGTGCACGTCATCCTCCCCGGCAACGCCCGCAGCATCGCGGTGGCGGAGCGGCTCGGCTCGCGCTTCCTGCGCTCGGAGAACGGGCTCGACGGCGTGACGGACCGTGAGGTCCTCATCTACGGCCAGGACGCGCCGTGAGCGCTTCGCTGGCGTATGCTCCCTCACTCAGCGGGTTGTGTATGTGCATGTGTATGCAGTAAACTGACTGTCTTGCGGCAGGAGTAACCATGGCAACTTCGGAAAAGATGGTGAGAAAGCAGTTTCTCGTCCCGCCGTCGACCGTCCGCAGGCTCGAGCAACTCGCGGCCAAGCGGGGCACCTCGGCATCCGAAATCGTTCGGCAGGCGATCAACTCGTTCGACGTCAACGATGCGGAGGCGATGGAGTCTTCCGATCTGATGGAGCTCGTGTCCGAACGTCTCAAAGAAGCGATCAAATCGACACGCCGGGCGCAGCGAGTCGTTTCCCGCTCGTTACGGGATCTGAGCTCGGGTGGCAACTGATGGCCGGTTGGAAAGACATCTTGCTCGACGTGCTGAAGCTGACGGATGAAGTGAAGCGCTTGAACACGACTACGGAGAAACTGTCGGAGCGCACGATCGATATGGACAAGCGGCTCGTGAGGCTGGAGACCATGGTTGAAGTGGCCCAGAGGCGGCGCTTGCCCGACGGATCACCTTCGCCGTGACGGGATCAGCTGCGCTCGATCTCCGGGGCATAGGGGCGGTAGGGCTGGCGGAAATACCAAAGCAGCGCGGCCGCAATGACCGCGAGCGAGAGGTACATGGTGAGGCGCCATGAACTCGGTGACGGCCGGATGACCTCGAACGTGTCCACGAAGATCACTTCGCAAGCGCCGTCGCCCGTGTCCTCGCGAGTCGTGCTGGTGCCGCGCCGGCCGCCTTCGTGCGCGCCGTAGCTCGCGAGCACGCCCTTGATGTGCACCTGGTCGCCTACGCCCAAGTCGGCAACGCGCTCGCGGATGGCCGGATCGTCGGAGATGAGGTGGTTGTTCGACATCTCCGTCATGTCGAAGCTTTCCCACGCCTCCCGGCTGGAGGTGTGCACGTTGCAGGTGAAGACGCCGTTCCAGAAGTCCAGCTCGGCCAGGTACTCGCTGGTCGCGTCGCCACCCCAGACGACGCACACGTCGGCCATGTTGAGGTGATCCTTCGCCAGCCGGTGCATGCGGCTGGCTTCGCCGTGCTGCCGGTACGAGACGATTACACCATACAGGTCGTACTCGAATTGCGGCTCCACCGTGTACTCTATGCCGTCCCAGCGCGTCGTGAACGGCGGCCGCCATGTGGGTGTCTGCGCGGGGTCGGCGGCCAGCGCCGCGTCGACGGCGAGCCCGGCGGGCACGTCGTTGCGCTTCCAGAACGCGAGCGCGAAGACGGCGCAGGCGACGATCAGGATCCAGCGATGGATGAGCGCGCCCTCCGTGATTCGTCCGCCGCGTACCTCGGCTGTGTGTGGGCGACGCACCGGGCGGTTCGCGCGGCCGGCCGTTATGCGCTCGATATTACCCAGGGCCCTGGCGCGGTTGTGTGCGCCCGGTCACGGCAGGAGGAACGAGCGGCAAGTGCGCCTCCGCCCGGCGCCGGAATCAC